>CAIVXW010000511.1 GCA_903910005.1 uncultured Methylococcaceae bacterium | reverse complement strand
GAGTAGTTGATGAGGGTGCTGGAAGACAACTGATTGTTCGGCACGATAATCACATTGCCATCCGATCCCAGTAGCCGGGTGGTGCGCCAACTGATTTCATCCACGGTTCCCTCAACGCTGGAGCCTTTGCGTCCGGGGTTGATGCTGATGCAATCACCGATGTTGATGGAGCGGTCAAGATTGATGGTCAACCCGGCAAACACATCCAGAATCATGTTTTTAAGGGCCAGCCCCACCACGATGCTGAATCCGCCAAACGTGGCCAGCACAACGGTGAGATCTTTCTTGAACAAAACCCCGAATATGGCGGCAATGGTGAGCGAATAAATGATGAAGGAGGCCAGTTGCGATAACAGGCGTGGTGCGGGTGTCCCGAGAGCCCTGGCAATCAGGCGATCCAGAATGATCAGTTGCACAACCCGCTGCACCAGGGTGGCGATTACCAGAAATTCGGCAATCCCGAGAGCATAGCCGAGTACGATGAGGGTACTTTCCAGGGCCGCCAGCCCCATGATCTGATAGGCCTCGCTGCCGTAAAAGATGACCCCTCCCAGCAGGATGCTCAGGCCGAAGGGTACCAGCAGTTTGGCAAGAATCCGGGTTTGGGGCGAAGCGGGCGGTGTGGTCATGGGGCGGACTACAATTTGAACTGTGCCGACTGGGTGGCGGTATCGCGGATGGTGTGGGCCAGATGGCTCATCGTGGCACTGATCTCCTCGGCTGCGGAAGCCGTTGCTTCACTGCCAAGCCGAATGTCAGTGACCCGTTCGGTCAGCGAACTCACCGCAGCCGACTGCTGTACGATGGCCACGGAAATAGCATTGGCGTTGTCCTGACTGATTCGGGCTGCCTCGGCAATCTGGGCCATTGCGGCCTGGGTTTCCTGGGTGGCGTGTACGCTCATGCGTATTTTCTGGCCCGAATGGCTGATGACATCACCGATGTTGCGTGCTGACAGGCTGGCTTCCTCTGCCAGTTGACCAATCTGGCGGGCAACAAACCCGAACCCGGCCCCCTGCTCACCAGCCCGCATGGCCTCAAGCCCTGCATTGAGTGACAGCAGGTGGGTTTTGTCGGCAATGCGGGTAATCTCGTCGGTAATTTTTTCGATGCGGCCGTATTCGGCATCAATATGCTGAATCAGCTCAATCAATCGGGTTAACTGGGTTTGTCCTTCCCGTGTGCAATGAGCGGTCGTTGTGGCCAGGGTGCTGCCTTGCCGGGCCTTGTCCGCAATGTCATGCACCGATACCGCCGTTTCTTCCAGTGTTCTGGAGATCTGCTCAATGGCCAGCATCTGTTGTGAGGATTGGGTCGCCACATAGCGGGAGGATTCTGAGGTCTGGGTAACCGCCACGGCAGACTGGGCCATACCGTCGCTGATTTCCCTCAGCAACTGCACCAGACGGCCTATGGTTTTGTTGGTATTGGCCTTTAATACCGAAAACTCACCGTGGTATTGTCCTTCGAGTACCTGGGTTAAATCGGCATCAGACAGATGCTGCATGACCTGACCCAGCTCATTCAACAGATGAACCAGTGCGTCCAGGCTGCGGTTGACATTGGTTTTAAGTATTTTCAATTCCCCCTGATACTCGCCCTGCATCCGTCCATCCAGCTCTCCCAGTGCCAGGTTTTGCATGATTTGCGCGACATCTGTCAGGGGTTTGCTCAAGCCGTCAATCAGGGTATTCATACCCGCCACGATTTTGCCATATTCTCCCGGATGACGGGCGGCATCTGCCCGTACCGAGAGAATACCGGATTGTGTTGCGTCAATCAGTTCCAGCGCATCACCACTCAGTTTTTGCAGGGTATGAGAAACCACCGATACGGCTTTGGCCATTTCTCCGATTTCATCGGCTCTTGTGGTTAAGTCATCCCGTACGTCGATCATGTCACCGACTGCCAGTCTACGCATCAGTCCCGTGAGTTTTTGCACGGCCAGCGAGATATTGCGGTCGAATACAACCATGGCCAGGATTGCCAGCATGAGGATGGTCATAACCACCGCTAAAATAAGCTGCTGGGTTCTGCTGAAAACATTATTGTTCTGATGCGCCAGCGTGAGGCCACGCAGGGAGTTTGAATCGACCAGTTTACGCAGGTCAGCACTGAATGACTCAAACAGGATGCGGTTGTGTAAAAACTGGGCCGTGGCCAGGACATCGCTGTTTTTGCGGGATAATTGAAGCATTCTTTCGCTTCTGGCGAGATATTCATCATACCCGCCTGAAAAGACCTTGTAGAGAGCCTGTTCATCGTCTGAGGAAATCAGGCTTTCGTAGCGTGTGCGGGTGTTTTTGACCCGGTCAGAAAGACGCTTGAGTTTTTTATCCCATAGCAGCGTATCAGCCTCTGTTTTGGCCAGAAGATGCTGAGCCTCCGCGAGGCGATACTCGCTGGTCATGCTGGAGATGGCATTGATTTCGATAATGCTGGGGACAAAATCGTTTTCCAGCCGGTTGGTTTGCTGGTTCATACTGCCCATGACACCATTCACCATCAGGCTGAATAAACCAAAGATGGCTACCATGCCCAGGAAGGCCAGGCGTAATTTCAGTTTTATGGTGAGCAGGGTTTTAGTGCTGGCGTGGGTAGCGGGCTCTCCGGGGTTGAGCAGCCACCCTTTGAGCATCTGTGCGGCCAGGGTTAGCAGTAGCAGAATGAGGCTACTCCCCCCCAGGATAATGATTTTCAGCGTGTCAAGGCTGGCATTGATATCATGACTTTGTTCAATCGCGGCACGCTGATTTGTCTTGATGAGATTGTCCAGTGCTGAACGGAAATCCGCAAACAGAATCCCGCTCAGGCGAAGCTGAGCCCTGGCTTGTTTGCTGTCCTTGCTGCGCGACCGCGCCAGGGTTTGCTCACTGGCCTTGAGATATTCCTCATAGCCGCTTAGAAAGTCCTGGTAAAGTGTTTTTTCCTGCGCTGAGTGCAAAATGGATTCACACTGACTACGCAGATCGGCAATACTGGCCGTGAGCGATTTCAACCGTTGATCCAGCAACGTATTTTCGTCATCGGTAATGGAGAGGACATACAGTGCCTCCGTCACCCGATAATCACTCAGGCCGGTATTCAGTGCATTGATGGCCAACACGCTGGGAACCCGGTGTTGATTCAGTTCATTGATCTGCTGGCTGGTGCGGGAAAATTGCTGATAAAAAAGCCCGGCAAAAGCCACCAGCCCCCCCAGCATCATGGTGAACAGCAGGCTCATGCGCCGGGTTATCCGGCTTGCCTGCCGGTCATCCGGACACGCCTGTCTGAGCCGGATACGCAGTATCAGGAAAACTCCGAGGCCGATACCCAAAAGCACAGTACTGCCTGCCGCAATCAGGTTTCTGATCTGTTCAACGTCAATCGCATTGTGTTGTGCCGTCAGACGATTACCCTGCATATTGAATTGAACCAGATCAACCAGCGTACTGTTCAGGGCGTTGAACAAGGTTCGGTTGCGCCGAAACTGCACCGAGGCCTTGTCATCGTTGTTTTGCGAGAGGGTCAGCACTTGCCGGGTTGCGGTGATATAGGCCTGGTAACTGCTAAGGTAGGTGTCATACAGGGTCCGCTCCTGATTCTCGCTGATATTCTGTTTGTACCAGTTTTGCCAGCCGGTAATGTCATCATTCAGTCGCTGAAGGATCTGTTCGTGTTCTTCCATCTCGGCACCCTGCTCGGAGATGACATGCTGGGCAACGGCAGAACGGTAATCGCTGGTGGCGGTATGAATCGCGTTAATGGCGATGATATCGGGTATCCAGTGAACGCTGATGTCTTCACTCAGTTGTTTCAGTGCGCTGCCCTGGTTGAACAGCAGCAGGGCAAAAACCACAAAAGAACCGGCCAATCCCAGAAAAAACAGGGTGATTTTGTTGGCTGTCATGTGCATGTACGGTGTAGGGGGAGTGGGATTATCGGGATTCGGGCTGCCAGCCCAGCAGAGCCTTGACCCAGGATTTTTTCATCTGCCAGGATAAATCCGTCCAGGTCAGCCTGGCCTTCATGCACAAGATCCAGCGTCCCGTGCGGGCATCGTGGAAACCACCGTCAAACAAACGGGGAAGCGGTGCGGGCAAGGCCAGCGGTATCCAGTCGCCGATGCCGGCAGCGTCGCCATGCAGGTTACCCGGTCGCTCAACAACCAGGCCGATCCGCTGCTGACCGGACAATTCCAGCATCACGACATGTCCGGGCGATTTTGCCGGTTCTCCAAACAGGAAGCGGTGCAGGTCAATAAGGGGTATCAGTCGTCCGAAAACGGTGGTTTTGTCTCCGGAACAACGGGCAGCCGACAGGGTGGCTGCATCCGTGTACCGCCCGAGATGTATTACCCGGTGGCAGGGCAGAAAATAACAGGCCTCGTCACAATGGATCGATACGCCGCCCTCCTTCCCTGCCGCCACATACGCTTTGGCCTCGCCGCGCATCGGGTCGCAGGCCGGCTCAAGCTGGCCGATGTCCGGCTGTTGCAGACGATGCCCCGCCAGTACGTCGGCATCGGTGAGTTCCTGAATCTGACCTGCCGCATCGACATACCATAACCGGGGCGGAATAGCCTCTGCGGTCGGCATGGCCGCTTCCGGATTCATCAGTGTGTGGGTGTGGCCATCAGCCGTCAAATACCAAAGCGGAGCCGCTGCCGTGCCCGATGAATAAACCTGCCCTACCGGCATCATCCCTTTCACCTGCTGCACATGCAAAGCCCATAATCCCTGCTCGCCGCGAATCATGATACGGTAGGGTTCGTCTACGTCCGTGGTTCCACCCGTCAGTCTGGCCAGTGACTGGCTGGGAGCCATTGCATCACGTGCTGCCTGCACGTGGTGTTCCGGGGGTAACAGCCCGGTATCGACCGGAGCGGCGGTGTCCTTCAGGATACGCTCAATGTTACAGGCCAGCAGGCTAACCTCGGATGTCCCGGAACTGACCCGCAGAACCACGATGCCAGCCGGGCGTATGCCATCGGAAGCAGGGTGTTTTTGTTTCGATTGCGGAGACAGTGATTGCCCTGTCTGCGGCCAGATATCTGCCAGTGGCAGTTCGGGCGGGCAGGCTCTAGCGTGGTCTGTCGTGCCATCCAGCCATTGCTCGACCGCATCCACCCGCAAAGCCAGCGGGGCCAGTCCCTCGGCCATAATCAGGCGTTTGGCATATTGCCCCGACCGGGAGGCTAACCCCAGTGATGCGGTTACATCAATCTGCAACAGAGGGCGGCCATCACCGTAGATCAGGCCGTCTACGGCTGCAGTCAGGAAGGGCAGGGGGGTCACTCCGCCGATGTCCTCAATTCGGGCTACGCAAGCGGCAGGAATGGTATACCGCTTGTCACCAAGCCGGACGGATAGCTGGGGGAGGCCTTGACGGGTCATGTGTCGGTGCCTTTGGAATTACGGGTGGAGTTGACGCACTGCCCGGCATTCTACAATGAACGCGCCGAGGCTCGGCACCTGCAGCCCCACTACATCGAGTCATTCTTCCTGGAGGCATTCCAGCGACTAGCTCCTGGAACCCCCGGACTG
>CAIVXW010000510.1 GCA_903910005.1 uncultured Methylococcaceae bacterium | reverse complement strand
TCCAGACCCGAAGGGCAGTGATAACGGGTGCTTTCGGACTGATATTTGGCCTCATAGTCATAAAACCGACGGGGTGTTTCCAGACGGATAAGCGGCAGTGCCTCGGTTTTGAGTACACCCGCCGTGTATTCCGCGCCTGCCACCCAGGCTTCCGCAAAAATTTCGCCACCATGCTGGCAAGCCACCTGCCAGGCCTGTTCCAGTTCCGCGAGATCATCGGCCCGACTGATGCCTATGCTGGAACCTTCGGTGGCCGGCTTGACAATCAGCGGAAAACCCAGGGTGTCGGCACAGGCAACCAGATCATCCGGCGAACGCAGCACAAACCAGCGCGGGGTGGGCAATCCAACCCCCTGCCAGCACTGCTTGGTACGCAATTTATCCATGCTCAGGGCCGAGGCCAGCACACCACTGCCGGTGTAGGGAATCCCCAGTGACTCCAGTAATCCCTGCAGGACGCCATCCTCTCCCCCCTTGCCATGCAGCATGTTGAATACCCGGTCGAAAGACCCGGCCCGCAGGACATCAATCCAGTGCGATTCAGCAGGATCCAGTGCCACGGCCTCAACGCCGTCGTGTAACAAAGCCTGAAGCACGGCAGACCCACTGTTGAGCGAAATGGCCCGTTCAGTCGAATGCCCGCCCATGACTACGGCGACCCGTCCCAGTCGGGCCGGATCGTTGATTATCTTATCCATCCGGTTTCTCACTGTATGGCCTGCCCGATCACCCTGACTTCCGGTTTAAGCAGCAAACCGGTTTGCTGCATGACCACGTTCTGTACGTGCGTCATCAGCGATTCGATGTCGGCGGCGGTGGCATGGCCCATATTGATAATAAAGTTGGCGTGCTTTTGCGAGACACAGGCTCCACCAATCCGGTAACCCTTCAACCCTGCCGCTTCAATGAGGCGGGCTGAATAATCGCCTTCAGGGTTACGGAATACCGAACCACAACTGGGCAGGTTAACCGGCTGTGTGGCACTGCGTCGAGCCAGCAGTGATTTGATCCGTTTACGCCCCGCTGCCCCGTCCCCGCTTGCAAGCAGCAACTCACAGGCAACGAACCACTCACCGGTCGGCCCTTCCACCTCCCGGTAGGCAATCCTGAACCCGGAGCGATCACGCTGATGCAGATTGCCGACCCTGTCCACTGTGGTCACCGTTTGAACCAGTTCCCAGGTTTCTCCGCCAAAGGCACCGGCATTCATGGCCAGGGCACCGCCCATGGTACCCGGAATACCGGCCAGAAACTCTCCTCCGGTCAGATTTTGCTCGACGCAAAAGCGGGCCACATAGGCACAGGGAACCCCGACACCGGCCAGAATGCGGTCAGACGCAACCTGCTGCAACATTTTCAGGCGTTTGCGGGTACAGATAACCGTACCGGCGATGCCGCCATCCCGCACCAGAACATTGCTGCCCAAACCCAGCCAGTGCAGGGGTTCCGAGGCGGGTACCTGACGTAAAAACGCCGAAAGGTCTGCCTGATCGGCTGGCAGGTAAAAATAACGGGCAGGCCCCCCCACCCGCCAGGAGGTATGGTCTGCAAGCGGCTCATCGAGCCGCAACTCGCCCCGCAAAACTGCCGTATCGTACATTATTCAGGAGGCGATTGCTCTGGCGATATGCCCGGGTAATTCCTGGGCAAGCTGGCCAATGTTACCGGCACCGAGGGTCAGTACGACGTCATCCGGCTCAATCAGACGCGCCAGGGCTTCTGCGACCCCGGCCGTACTCTCCACGAACACCGGATCAATCTGCCCCCTGACCCGTATGGCTCTGGCCAGGGAGCGGCCATCCGCACCCAGCAGGACTTTTTCACCAGCCGGGTATACGTCCAGCAATATCAGTACATCGGCACTGGATAACACCAGCACAAAATCCTCAAACAGATCCCGGGTGCGGGTGTAGCGGTGTGGCTGAAAGATCAGAACCAGTCGGCGTTCGGGCCAGGCCGCCCGGGCCGAATCAAGGGTTGCGGCAATTTCGCGGGGATGATGGCCATAATCGTCCACAAATGTGACAGTACCCTGCCCGAAGGGGATGTTGGCGTTAATCTGAAAACGTCGACCAATACCCTTGAAAATAGCCAGGGCACTCTGGATGGTTTCATCACTGATACCCAGTTCATCCGCCACGGCAATCACGGCCAGGGCATTGAGGATGTTATGCCGTCCGGGCAAATTCAAGGCGACAGGCAACGGCGCGGAGTCCGGCCCGCGCAGCACGTCAAAACGGGTTTCAAGGCCTTCCTGGCGAACGGCGACAGCCTGAATGTCGGCTTCCTCGCTCATGCCATAGGTTTTAACCCGTTTGGTGATGGCGGGAAGTATTTCCTGAACACCGGCGTCGTCCACACACAGGACGGCCAGACCATAAAAGGGAACGTGGTGCAAGAATTCAATGAAGGTTTGCTTGAGTCGGCCAAAATCGCCGCCGTAGGTTTCCATGTG
>CAIVXW010000509.1 GCA_903910005.1 uncultured Methylococcaceae bacterium | reverse complement strand
TGCTCTCGGGAATTGAGCGTTTGCTGAAACTCCTGGCGTTCAGTCTCCCGGGCCTGTTGTTCTTGATATATCTGTGTTGCTTTAGTACTCAGATCCTGACTTAACTGCTCCCGCTCAATAGCCCAACCTTGCTGCAACTGATTCCATTCCTGCTCTCGGGAATTGAGCGTTTGCTGAAACTCCTGGCGTTCAGTCTCCCGGGCCTGTTTTTCTTGATATATCTGTGTTGCTTTAGTACTCAGATCCTGACTTAACTGCTCCCGTTCAAGAGTCCAACTTTGCTGCAACTGGCTCCATTCCTGCTCTCGGGAATTGAGCGTTTGCTGAAGCTCCTGGCTTGAAAAAAAAGCTTGTATGCTATCATCTAAAATGGCTATTAAATCTTCGCGTTCAATATTCCATTCCTGTTTTAAATTTTCTTTTTCGGCATGCCACTCTTGCTCGCAATTAGCCAATTTTTCTTGGATAGATATGCATTTTT
Source organism: uncultured Methylococcaceae bacterium (assembly GCA_903910005.1). Classification (GTDB taxonomy): domain Bacteria; phylum Pseudomonadota; class Gammaproteobacteria; order Methylococcales; family Methylococcaceae; genus CAIVXW01. The sequence continues at coordinate 4,325 of CAIVXW010000509.1, read as the reverse complement.
TGCTTTCTACATTTATGGCATTTTTTAATATATTTATTTTATTTTTGAGGTTTATTATTAACAAAAAAACCGCAGCAGTAAATGACAAAATAAATCCAGTCGTCAAGATGGTTAAATTTTCAGTGACATTGAGCCAATCAAGTATAAATTGCATTTTTTCTATCATTTTTCTTCCTCAGTCTTGATAAGAGGCAAACTCTGGAGCAGTGCATATTTTGATGTGTGAGGCACGCAGCGCAGCAGCATCAGACGGTTCGGCAGAGATCAGAACGACAAGAATTTCGGAGCATCGTCTCCGTCCGGTTGCCTGCGCCCCGATTGCGCCACTGAAGTGCCTGGACAATTCAACGAAAAGTCTCGTCGGATTTTCAACTGATGCGAAAAAATTTTGACGCCACCTTTCAGCCGCTTGCACATCAGTTCCCCCAAGGCAGAACCGGGCCGCATTGTAGCCTGTTTGGTGGCACTGGCGAATAGTGGGGAGACGGCCTGGGGAGGTACTGCTCCGGTGCTGCGACACGGTTTGACGCAGGTCGCTGGTACCATGCCGGGTATGTTCAATCAGAGAGGGGGGTACACCGTGCAGGACTTTTACCATGATCTGCGATTCTGGCTGGAATGCAGCCGCAAAACCCTGTTCAGGACGTTCATCCATCAGGGCGGTCGGCGAAGCATATTCCGGGGGGTGGGGGATGAGGCGTTTATCTATATACCGGGAACCCGTACTGACAGGGTTTTACTGGTAGCCCATACCGATACGGTGTGGGATCGACGCCCGTCGTATCCGGCACCGGTACGCTATGAGAACGGCAGGTACTTTTCGTCGGTCGCTACCCAGGGTATCGGTGCCGATGACCGGGCCGGTTGTGCCATGCTCTGGTATTTGCGTGATCTGGGGCATTCATTGCTGCTGACCAGCGGGGAAGAGTCCGGCTGTCGGGGTAGTCGGTGGATTATGGAAAATAATCCGGATATAGCCGAAAGCCTTCAGGCCCATCAATTCATGATCCAGTTTGACCGACGGGGTGATTCTGAATTCAAGTGTTATTCGGTGGGTTCGAGTTCCTTTCGCAGTTATATACAAAAAATGACGGGATATACCGAGCCGGATCGGCTGTCACGTACCGATATCGTGGTGTTGGCCCGGGATATTTGTGCCGCCAATTTCAGTATCGGGTATTATCATGAGCATACGGTGCATGAATATCTGGAAATGGCCGAATGGGAGACTACCATGAGCCTCATGCGCTCCTGGCTGTCAGGCAGTCAATTGCCACGCCATGAGCGGGTACTTGCCCGTTGGGGAATGGCAACGGCAGCGCAGGATGCAAGACAGGCGGTAGGGGATCGCGGAACACGGCCATTCAGGCAGGGTACGGGTCAGGGCCGGTAGCGACGGGCTGGATTGATTTTCGGCGCGGGGGTGTACAATACGGGGCGTATTTCGTCATCACTTTTTTCACCTGTACCCGGATTGAACGCACCCAATGAATTCGCTGTATTCCGAACTGCCCCGTCTCCAGGCTGAACTGGCCGGTCAAGCCCCAAGAGCCATACTCAAGACAGCCCTGTCATGTCACGATGCCATTGCCATTTCCTTCAGTGGTGCCGAAGATGTAGTGCTGATTGACATGGCCTGCAAAATCCACCCCGAGGGAGTGCGGGTCTTTACTCTCGACACCGGCAGACTGCATCCGGACACCTACCGCTTTCTGCAAACGGTCAGGGAACGTTATCCGATACGGCTCGATATCATGACGCCACAACATGAGCCGCTTGAACGCCTGGTGGCGGAGAAAGGCCTGTTCAGTTTCTATCAGGACGGGCATCAGGAGTGTTGTGCCATCCGCAAGGTTGAACCGCTTCGACGCAAGTTGTCGACACTCAGTGGCTGGATCACCGGGCAACGCAAGGATCAAAACACCACCCGTGCCCATGTCGCCGAGGTGGAACTGGACACTGCGTTCTCTACCCCGGATCACCCCCTGCTCAAGTTCAATCCGCTGGCCAACTGGTCGGCCAGTCAGGTATGGGATTACATCAGGGCTTTCGATATTCCCTACAATCCCCTGCACAGTGCGGGCTATGTCAGCATCGGCTGTGAACCGTGTACCCGGCCCGTGCTACCGCATCAGCATGAACGCGAGGGACGCTGGTGGTGGGAGACGGCAGACAAAAAGGAGTGTGGCCTGCATGTTGGCAATGCAGTACCCTCTGGAGACGCGCCGATCAATCCGGCAACGAGGGGGTAAGTCCGGTACCCAACGCGGAACACGCGGTTGTCTCGATCTACGCGAAACAGACCTGCGTCGCCGGTTGTATTGGCACGCTGTAGGGGGACGATTGTGACGCAGCGGGTAGGGCAACCGACGATTTGAGTTGCGTCGGTTACCCTGTTGCCCCGCCGGTGTTGATCAAAGACCGACGTGTACCGGTCGCATGAAGCTGATGGGCGTGGGGTCTTCCTCACTGAAGGTTACTGACTCCCAGGCATCTTGCCGGGCCAGCAGCTCGCGCAGAAGCTGGTTGTTGAGTCCGTGACCTGATTTATACCCGGTAAACGAGCCAATCAGGCTGTGTCCCAGCAGGTAAAGGTCGCCAATGGCGTCCAGTATCTTGTGTCTGACAAATTCATCCGCATAACGCAAACCGTCTTCATTGAGAACCCGGTAATTGTCCACCACAATGGCGTTGTCCAGGCTGCCCCCCAGGGCCAGTTGACGCTGGCGCAGGGCTTCTATGTCACGCATGAAGCCAAAAGTTCTGGCCCGGCTGACTTCCTTCACAAAGGAGGTCGAGGAAAAATCAATGCTGGCGGTCTTGTTTTCATCACGGAATGCCGGATGATCAAAATCAATGGTGAACGTCACCTTGAAACCGTCGTAGGGTTCAAAGCAGGCCCATTTGTCACCGTCCTGTACCCGCAGGGGGCGTTTGATGCGAATGAACCGCTTGGGGGCGGCCTGCTCTTCCACGCCTGCCGACTGGATCAAAAATACGAACGGACCGGCACTGCCATCCATGATCGGAACTTCGGCTGCGCTGACGTCAACATAGGCATTGTCTATACCCAGCCCGGCCAGGGCCGACAGCAGATGCTCCACCGTGGACACCCGAACCCCGTTTTTATGCAGGGTGGTGGACAGGGTGGTTTCTCCGACATTCTGCGGCGTGGCTTCAATCGATACCGGCTCGGGTAGATCAACCCGGCGGAAAATAATACCGGTGTTCGCGGCTGCCGGTCGTAAGGTCAGGTACACCTTTTCGCCGGTGTGCAAGCCAACCCCGGTGGCGCGGATCACGTTCTTGAGGGTTCGTTGCCTGATCATGTCATGTTCCTCGTTAAAAGCGGAAATCAGCCGTGGTGGCCGTCAAGGTAAAATGCCTAATCGGCTTGACGCCGCAGAAAGGCTGGAATATCCAGGTATTCAAGATCAATCTCCTTGCTGCGTGGTTCTGTCCCCCGGTTATCAATCTTGGGCTGTTTGCGACTGATGGAGGGGCTACGCTGCAACTGGTCATAATCAATTTCTCCCGTGTGCTTATGCACCAGTTTGATGTGCGGTTCGTGTGACTGGCGATGGTGGGTCAGGCCGGTGGCAACCACGGTAACCCGTAGTTCATCGTGCAGGTCAGGGTCAATTACCGTGCCAATCACGACTTCGGCGTTGTCGGAGGCAAATTCCTTGACGGCGTTGCCTACTTCGTCGAACTCACCAATGGCCAGATCCAGACCGCCGGTAATATTCACGAGGATGCCCCGGGCACCGCTCAGGTTGATGTCTTCCAGCAAGGGACTGGCGATGGCGCGGGCCGCTGCCTCGCGGGCACGATCAGGACCGCTGGCCACACCGGTACCCATCATGGCCATGCCCATTTCCGCCATGACGGTTCTGACGTCGGCAAAATCAACATTGATGAGACCCGGGCGGGTAATGAGATCGGCGATGCCCTGAACCGCGTTCAGCAGGACGTTATTCGCTGCGGCAAAGGCATTGATCAGGGTGACATCCTTGCCCAGTACCGGCAGGAGTTTTTCATTGGGAATGGTAATGAGTGAATCAACAAACTGGCTCAGTTCCTCTATGCCCTTTTCAGCCACTTCCCGGCGTTTTTTGCCCTCAAACGGAAATGGCTTGGTAACCACGGCAACAGTCAGGATACCGGCCTCGCGGGCGATTTCGGCAATGACCGGCGCGGCACCGGTGCCGGTTCCCCCCCCCATCCCAGCCGTGATGAAAACCATGTCGGCTCCGCCCAGTACTTCGAGGATGCGATCCCGGTCATCCAGGGCTGCCTGACGGCCAATTTCCGGATTGGCTCCG
>CAIVXW010000508.1 GCA_903910005.1 uncultured Methylococcaceae bacterium | reverse complement strand
GGTACGTCAGGCCTTGCAGCACAGCCAGCAAACCTATCCTGACCAGAAAGGCAAACCCAACCCGCGCCCCACGGCCCGCTGGGTTTTTCAGTCGTTCATCGACATCAGCGTCCTGCACGTCTCATCCCTCAAGACCTTCGTCGTCGGCCTGACCACGGCCCAAAAAGCCCTCCTCACACGGCTCGGCGACCGCTATGTCGCTTTATATGCCAATTCCGGGTGAAAAGTGCCGGAATGGCAGTTCTACGGCAGCATCAAACTCAATCCGTTCCTGGCCAAAAGGCAGTTTGCCGATGTGGTGGATGAGATTGTCCAGCAGTTCACCTGAGATTCAGGCTGAATCGGGCACCGGCTTCGACGACGGGCTGCAGCGCGTGGTCAGGGAGAACTGCAATGTGCTGAAGTTCAGCCTACAGACAGGCGGGCAGGCCGTGGGCCAGGTCGGGATACAATGGATGAAAGCCGATCTGTTCCCGCAGCAGACGGGTATCGAGGCGGCGGGATTCTTCAACGAAGGATAACTGACTGGCCGAAAAACAGGTTTTGGCCTCCGCCAGGCTAATGCAGGGCGGGGGTGGCATCCCCAGCCAGCGGGCAACCTGCATGAAGTAATCCGTCATGGTGGTGGGATGACCGTCACTGACATTGAACACCCGCGTCGGCCCCGGGTAGCGGGCTGCGGCCACGCAAACACGGGCCAGGTCGTCGGCGTGAATACGGTTGCTGTAGGGGGCTTCGCCAGGGGTGATGACCGGTATCCCCTGACGCAATCGCTCAATCGGCAACCGTCCCGGGCCATAGATGCCCGGAACCCTCAGAATAACGACCTCCATGTCGCCCCGTTCTGCCCGGGCCAGCAGGCAGCGTTCGGCGGCCAGACGGCGGCGGGCACGATCAGTACGGGGCGCGGGCGGCCGGGTTTCGTCCACCCAGGCACCCTGACAGTCGCCATAGACGCCACTGGTGCTGATATAAACCAGTCGGCCAGGGCGGTGGTGCGGTAGCAGGGTCTGGAGAAACCTGTCCAGGCGTATATCCTCAACCCCGCCGTCTGCGGGCGGCGCAAACCAATACAGTGTGGCCGGCCGGTCAGGCAGGCTGAACCGGGTTGGTGCAGCATCCAGGTCGTGTGTGATGGCAGGCGGCTGCGGCGGCGGGTCGTCGGCCAGTTTGTCCGGCCTACGCACCAGAACCGTCACGGCACGTCCATCAGCCTGTTCAAGCCGGGCCACCCGGCGACCGATGTCGCCGTAGCCAACGATCAGCACATCCAGCATGACTAAACCACTCCCTGCGTTTCTGCACCCATTGAACCAATGGAGCAACCGACCAGGCGTGATTTCTGATCCTGATCAATATCCGCCAGCAACAGCCAGCGCCACTCGCCGGTTCCGCTGATCTCCAGAATGGCGTCGTAATCTTCCAGATGATCGTCGGTGTCGCGTCGACCATTGCGGCAACTGCCTACGTTGATATAGGTGATATGTCGCTGGTTGAGGATGGTCAGCAGACGGGCTACGTCGTCCCGGCTCAGGGCGGTGTTGATGCGGTCCATGAACACAAAGCGCGGGCCTGCCAGGATCAGCCGGGCCAGGGCCAGTACTTTCTGCTCGGTCAATGACAGCAGCACATCCCATTGTTGCTCCTGATCAAAACCGCGGGCCCGGTCAATGATGTCACTGACGCACAGGCCGGTCAGAACCTCGTGCAAAACCTGGTCGGATACCTGGGCTTCCCGTCCGGTGCGTACCAGCAATTCACGCAGGGTTCCCGGCGGCAGGTAAGGGCGTTCCGGCAGGAACAGGATGGTATCAAAATCAGGACGGACGATTTCCCCCTCGCCAGCATCCCAGATACCGGCCGTGGCCCGGAACAGGGCAACCTTGGCGGTATCGTCCGGTCCCAGAATCAGCACCCGGGTTCCGTAGGGAACGGTCAGGGTCAGGTGGTTGATCAGTGGCCGTCCGGTGCTTTGCTGCCAGAGCGACAGGCCGTGGTACGCCACGCCGTTGCTGTTGTTTTCGGTACTGACGATGGAGGTAGCAGTGGGTGATTGGGCTTTCTCGATGGCATCGGCCAGTGAGCCAAGCCGGGCCACCACTGCCGCAAACGAGGAAATCGACTGAAACTGGGTCACGATGAGTGAGAAGGCTCCCAGAATATGGGCGAATGCCATGGCGGCCTGGGTAATGACACCGAACTCCACATACCCGCTGATGTACATGGGGGCCACAATCAGGGCCGGTATGATCTGCACCAGGTAGTTGTAACCGGTGGTGAAAAAACCCAGGTTACGGTTGACCACGATGATGTTCTGAAAATTACTGGTCAGGTCATCCAGATGGCGGAGGATGCGGGCCTTGAGGCGTGCCTCCCGCCGCAACAGGGCTACCGATTCGGCATTTTCGCGCAGATGAATCAGGTCAGAGCGCAGATTGGCTTCCCGGTCGAGCTGTTTGTAGTTCAGGCCGACCAGCGGATAGCCAAAACGGATGGCCATGAGCGATCCGCCTGCGGCATAGATCACCGCTACCATGAACAGCAGGGGGCTGATTGACCATAGCACACCGGAAAAGGCGATGGCAGTGAAAGTACCGTTCAGCACCATCAGAATGAACGACAGGATGGTGACGGTAAACATCTTCACATCATCGGCAATGCGTTGATCGACGTTGGCGATTTCGCCGTTGCCGTCGTTCTGATCGTTCAGACGGTAATAGGTGGGGTGTTCCAGATAGGAGTTGACGAAACGCTGGGTCAGCCACTTCCGCGCCAGCAGCCCCAGTCGCTCCTCACAAAACCGGTAATAGACCGCCACCACGGTACTGACCGCAAAGACACTGATGAACAGGATGCTTTGCTGGATGAAACCGCTGGCACTGCGGTTGGCAATCGCCGTCATGAAATCGCGGCCCACGTAGCTGTTCAGGATGTTCAGGGCGTTGACGCCGATCAGCAGCACGATCAGGAGCAGGGCCAGGCCTTTGGCCCTGGAGCCGACACCGGATTCCAGCAAGGCTCTTAGTACGCGCATGAAACGTTGCCGGTCGATGCGATCCAGGGAAATTTTTTGATTATTGTCTTCGGACAGGGTCATCACGGGCCTCCCGGATAAGGGGTAAAGGGGACTGAGGGATTCAGCGACCGGCATTACCCGGCTTTTGCGCGACATTATCACGCAGGTAGACTGGCAAGGCCTGATCGGAGGGTAACAGATTGTCGGAGTGTCCGATACGGGCAGCCAGCACGGCGACACTGCGGGCCGTGGGAAAACGATCCGGCATCTGCCCCATCAGGCGCGAACCCAATCGTGCGGCGACGATATCCGCATAGGTGGCGTAACCGCTTCCCGTACCCCAGCCACGCAGATCGCTGCCGTCAACCGGTTCGGGCAGGGTTATCTGGCCAGCCACCACAACCTGTTCGGCTACCAGGGGCGTCAGGGGTTCCCCGCTGTCGGCACAACGGTAAGCAGCCCAGTATACTTCGCCCATGCGGGCATCCAGGCAAGGGTAAACCACAGGATGGCCGGTTTCCTCAAAGGCCTGCCAGGCCAGGGCAGCCAGGGTAGAAACCGGGATGACCGGCAAATCGGCGGCGAAGGCCAGACCCTGGGCAACACCGGCGGCCATGCGTACACCGGTAAAGGAACCCGGCCCGCGCCCGAAGGCGATGGCATCCAGTTGGCCAAACTCAATACCGGCCTCGGCCAGCAGACTATCGACCATGGCCAGAATCAGCCGGTTGTGTGCCCTCGGGGCAAGTTCGTAACGTTCGGCGCAGCGGTTTGCCGCCGATAGCCACAAGGCAGCCGAACAGGCTTCGGTGGCGGTTTCAAGGGCCAGAATATTCATCGGAAGGGCGGGGAGTGGACAGAAATGAACCGATGATATAGACAGCATCCCTCGGCTGACAAGGGGGCGCGTGGCGCGGCCATCAGTGGCGCGGCCATCAGTGGCGCGGCCATCAGTGGCGCGGCCATCAGTGGCGCGGCCATCAGTGGCGCGGCCATCAGTGGCGCGGCCATCCT
>CAIVXW010000507.1 GCA_903910005.1 uncultured Methylococcaceae bacterium | reverse complement strand
GGTTCAGAATATCGAGCATGGTCATGCTGTCGCTGTCATATTCCCGCCAATGGCTTAAAACAGAACGAAAAAGTTTGCTTCCAATCTTGTCCTGTATTTTTATGTAGTTGAATAGAAAACTATTGACGATACGTTGATTTTTATAATCAAGAAACCACTGGGAGTCAATTTTTTCTGACATCAGAATAGCATGGTCAATATCCGCGCTTTGCATCATTTGGCGAATACTTGACAGTAAATGGCTTAGTATCTCTGGCATAAAATAACTCCCTGCTGTCGGGCAAGCAGATCAATCGGGCGAGGTTCACTTCCGGCAATGACCAGATCAATTTTTTGATCCCCTATGCGACGCTTCAAACGGGCGAGAAAGATTAGCCGGTTTTCCGCCAGGTGATTCCGGCTCGCAGGTATGACATAAAGATCAATATCACCTCCCTTCCGGTTATCATCCAACCGGCTTCCAAACAGGCGTATCTCCCCTTTGCCGAATACTTCGATAAAGGTCTCTACTATGGCGTCCCGTTGCTTGATGTTCAGTCGCATGGCAGGTGCAGTCCAGGTAGCAATACCGGCATGGCGGCGATAATGGCTGAATTCCCCGTGACCGTTCACGCCCCCACCTTTATCCCCCTCTCCCAACGGGAGAGGGCCGGGGTGAGGGCATAAAAAAGCAGGGGGGCGTGAACGGTTACAATTCCCCTTGTGCTACGGTGATACGGGGAACCAGTACTTTCAATTTTGCGTCACCAGTACCAACACTACTGCAAACGCTCACCCAATCTCCCTGATCGCTGTATTCTTTTCTCGACCATAAGGATGATATCGTTTTCCTGGCTGGCCACCAGGGTGAGCTGATTTCTGGCGCGGGTGACGCCGGTGTACAGCAGTTCGCGGGTGGCGACGGGGTTATTGGGGGAATCAGGCAGAATGAAGACGACGTGGCCAAATTCGGAGCCCTGGGATTTGTGTACGGTCATGGCGTAGACGGTTTCCACAGTGGAAAGGCGGCTGGGATGCAGCATTTTCAAACTGCCATCGGCATTGCGGAAAACGACCTTGAGGGTAGCAGCCCCCTGCGCTGAAGGCAGCGACAGGGCGATGCCTACGTCACCGTTCATGATGCCGAGTTCGTAGTCGTTGCGGGTCATCATCACCGGGCGGCCTTCATACCAGCCATCGGCCCGGGCAATCAGCCGTTCACGGTGCAGCACGTCGGCAATCCGTTGGTTGATCCTGTTCACGCCCCACTCGCCTTCACGCACGGCGCACAGTACCTGAAAAGTGGCGAAGGCACGCAATACCTGTTCGCACCAATCTGCGATGTTGGCTTCGGTGGGGCTGGCGGTTGGTTTTGTGGACTGGATGACGTGGAGGTAATGGCGAAAGCCCTGCTCCGCTTTGATAGGGCCTTTTTCCCCCACCACGATTCGGTGGATGAATGGGCTGTCCGGCAGACTGGTTTTCCGCCAGTGTAAATCACCTCTTCCCGTGCCCGTCAGAACCGCCTTTACCTTCCTGATATCTCCGCCATTGATGGCCAGAGCCATCTGGCCGATGCCGGAATGGGCGCGGAAGCGTTTGGAATCACGCAGCATCACGGTTTGCTGGGCCAGGGGATCAATGGTTTTTGCCTGATCGTTTGTTACGGTCTCTCCGGTTGTGGCCTGAATCCAGTCGACGGTTGCCGGGTTATATCCGCGCTGATCCAGCGCATGGCACAGGTCGCCCATGACCGAACCCGCCTCAACCGACGCCAGTTGATCCTTGTCACCCACCAGCACCAGGCGGGTGCTTTCCGGCAAGGCCCGCAGCAGGGCGGCCATCATGTCGAGGTCGATCATTGAGGCTTCGTCGATCACCACCACATCGGCCTGAATCGGATTGTCCTGATGGTGACGATAGCGATGGCCGTGACGGCTGGCACCCAGCAACTGATGCAGGGTCGCGGCCTTGGTGGGAATGTGTTGGCGCATGGTTTCCGGCAAGGAACTCATGGCATCGGCGATGGATTCGGTCAGGCGGGCAGCGGCCTTGCCGGTCGGCGCGGCCAGCATAATCCGCAGCGGCTGGTTTGCCTGGCTCGATGGATGGCTTTGCAGCAGGGCCAGCAGGCGCACGACGGTGTAGGTTTTGCCGGTTCCCGGGCCACCGGTGATGATAAGGATCCGGCCCCGCGTTCCCAGAACACAGGCAATTTTTTGCCAGTTGGGTTTAACCGGATCAAGGGTGCCTGGAAAAAGTTCTGCCAGTGACGTGCTGAAATTCACCGCTTGGTCAGCATCTGCCGCAGCAGTGGCCCGCTGGTGAATGGTGGCCGCTACGCGGTATTCGTTGAGCCAGTTACGGGTCAGGTAGACATGATCGGATTCAAAGACCAGAGGGAGGTTGATGAGTGGCTCGCCCCTCTCGTCGCCCCCCACTTTCCGGTTTGTGTCGCTTGGGCGACGGTTATTTGAATCGGGTTCCCGCACCCGAAGGCGGGTGACTTTTCTTTGCTTGTCCAAAGAAAAGTCACCAAAAGAAAGGACACCCGACAGTCGCACTATTCCTGCGCTTCTCGCTTCCGGCAGGGGTCGGTAGAAGGGCAATCCATTGCCCTCTACCGACGCACGGCATCCCTGCCGTGCCCCTTCGGGCTGTTCCTGCCGGAAGCTGCGATGCTCGGGCGTGATTGACGGGATAGAGGGAGAGGGGGTGGCGTCGCGTTGCATCAAGTTTGTGTTTTACACAGCAGCCCTAACCCCATGCTCAAACATCATCTGACTATCGCCATCGTGCTGGAGATCG
>CAIVXW010000506.1 GCA_903910005.1 uncultured Methylococcaceae bacterium | reverse complement strand
TCTGCGTGCTGATCACTGACATATCTCCCCCGCATACCTCCACATCTTTGACCCGTAAATACGTGCGCCGCGAGTTGGGGTAACGTTTCTCCATGACCTCATACAGGCCCGGAACCGGTGAAGGCTTGATGGAATCGAACTGAACACCCGGCATGATTTTGTTCAGTCCGGACTCAATGGCACTTTTGGCATCGGCCTGGAGCCAGCCGGAAAACAGCAGACTGGCTGCCAGAAAAACGGGCGGTAAGATTTTATTCATCTCGGTGTTGCACGAAGGTTGTGTGGAAAGACGACCCTGCTCATCTCAGGAGAACAATCGCTCAATGTCAAGAAACAGGGCCAGGCTCATCAGTCCCAGCAAAAGCCCCATTCCAATATGTTGAAACCAGAGTTGGGTCTGATCTGATACCGGACTGCCCTTGACGGCCTCTATGGCATAAAACAGAAGGTGCCCGCCATCCAGTACCGGAATCGGCAGCAGATTGAGGATACCCAGGCTGATGCTGACGATGGCAAGAAACTTGAGAAACTGGATATACCCCAGTCGGGCGGACTGACCGGCATACTGGGCGATGCTGATGGGACCGCTCAGGTTTTCGACTGCCGCCCGACCGGTCACCATTCGTCCCACCATTTTGACGGTCAGGGCCGAGTAATCGAACGTCTTGCGGGTGGCGGCAATCAGGGCCGCCCCCGGGGCGAGCCGGTATTCGACCTGCAGGCTGTTTTGCAAATCGTCCGGCACCGCCACGGCAGCCCCGATGCGCCCGATGTTCTGGCCTTCCGGTGTCTGGACGGCCAGGGGCGTCAGTTCCAGTCGGGAACGGACGCCATTGGCGTGTTCGAGTACCACGTCCAGCGTTTCTCCGGGATGTGAACGAATAAACGCCACCCATTGCTGCCAGTGACGTATCGGAATGTCATCGACACTCAGCAAGAGATCACCGACCTGTAATCCGGCTTTTTCAGCCGCACCGTGGGGTTCCAGCGTGCCGATGCGGGCCGGAAATTCAGGCTCGTATGGCTTGAACCCCAGTTGAGCGTGCAGTTTTTCCGGATTGCTGGCAACGTCGTCGGGTATGTTCAGGGTTAGTACCTGGCGGTGACCATTGGTTTTTTTTACTTCAACGGCCATGGTTTCATGATCTACTGCCTGTTCCAGCAAGGTAGTCAGTACCAGTTCCCAGGTGGGTGTCGCCGTACCGGCCACGGACAGGATTTCATCACCGGTCGCAAAACCGGCCTGTGCCGCCAGGGTAGCTGGAGCCGGATTGCCGAGCAGCGGTTTTAATCCGGTTTCACCCAGCATGAACACCGCCCAGTACAGCAATATGGCAAGAATAAAGTTGAACAGGGGGCCTGCAGCTACAATCGCAACCCGGCGTGGCAAGGGCTGGCGGTTGAAGGCATAAGGCAGGTCTTTGGCAGCCACCTCGCCTTCGCGCTCATCCACCATCTTGACATAGCCCCCCAATGGAAGAATGGAGAGGGTAAATTCGGTGGCTTCGGTGTGTTTTTGATAACGCCACACCGGCCGTCCCAGACCCAGCGAAAAGCGGATGACCTTAACCCCCATCCATCGGGCAACCCAGTAATGTCCCAGTTCGTGTATGGTGACCAGTACCGCGAGGGCAACCAGAAAGTGAAAGAGGGTGTGTAACAGGCTGGGCATGAAGGTCAGGACTGGCGGTAATGTAGCAGGCGTTGATGAGCGGTTGCACGTGCCTGCCGATCCGCTTCCAGTACGGTATCCAGCGTTTCAGCGGATTGGCAGGAGACGGTGTTCAGGCAGTGTTCTATCAATTCGGGGATGGCTGTAAAGGGCAGTTGGCGTTCCAG
>CAIVXW010000505.1 GCA_903910005.1 uncultured Methylococcaceae bacterium | reverse complement strand
TCTTCGTCGTCCGCCAGATGGAGGCCCAGTCGTACCGCGTTGGCCCGCAGCAGGCTGATAATGCGGACATCAAGCTCGGTTCGGGAGCGCACGGTGCCGGCGGCAAAATCAATCACGATGACCGGGAAGCGACGACTCCAGTCCCACAGGTCATGAATATACAAGCCTTGAAATAGCCGCTGATTGCCCTCGAATAGCTCCTTCAGGGTATCGACAAACAGGCTTTTGCCAAACCGGCGCGGGCGAGACAGGAAAAAAGCTCCAGGCTGTTTTGCCAGTTGCCAGGCAAGGCGGGTTTTATCGACATAAATACAATCGCTGTCCAGCAATTTGGCCAGACTGTTGATGCCTAGCGGCAGATTTTTCATGCTCATTGCCTCAAAGTTACGGTTTTTTGCAACAAATAACGGTGCAATCCAGGTGCAAGTTAGTCATCGCTTCCATTTCTGTAAAGGGCATAGGCATCCACAGCCGTCAGATTACCGTAGATTATTGCAAGAATCGAACTCATGTGCCTGTTCATTTCAAGAATCACAATATTCTCCATAATATGGATCATTTTGCGGGAAAGTTCACTGTCCTCGACGTCGACGGTTGCCGTCATGCGCAAGTCTCCATTTTCCATATCCAGTTCCAGTCTCGATGTTAACATATTAAAATTGGCGTAGGCAGTATAGACGGCTACCTGAATTCTATGCTGCTCCGGAACTTGTATGGAGGAATAGGCATGTACGGCGAACCGGTCACCATCGCCAAAGACGTCAATAAAAACCTGCAGCAGGCCATGAGGCATTTGGAACTGGATCGCAAAGCAGGAACCGCCATCCGGGCGGGTTAGCTCTTCTGCAGACCAGTCTTCCTCGATAAAATATTGGCGTACGGTTTCCAGCATTCGGTTCCGCCGCACATCGGTTTGCAACGGTAATTTAATATCGGTATCCAGTTCCGGATAAATGGAAGGTGAAACAGTCTCGTTGATGATGATTCCTGATGGGATAAATGGCATTGTATAAAATACTCTTATAAGGGTCTCCAGGCCTGAGAAATACTTCAGGTCTTGCCTGACACATTGGTTGGATTAGCTGGCTTTACGCGATCGGTTCGCTAGTTTCTGCTTCATCACACCTTTCCTGATATGTTCCGGGCAGTTGCCAGGATAGTTACAATTATCCATTAGCGCGTTCAAAAAGTAAAATGGCTTCGAATTTACTTTTTGAATGGAGGAAAACTACCAACTACCGTGGGGGCCGGGGTGTGTGCGTAGCTTGCCGCCATGGGCATCCTGGGGCGTCCTGCCCGTACCCGGCATGAAAGCACCCATGAAAGTGCTGTTGAACGCACATACACAGTAGCCTCAAAACTGTTCGGTTGAATCGTGTGCAGGTACAGTCAGTTTGGCAGGAAAAGGGTCAAATCCAGCCGGTGCCTGCTGCAACCATGGCAAAAATTGACTCAACAATATCTGTCGTCGTAGTATGTCTCAACCGTCTGCCACTCAGCACCGAATGTCAATACCCTGAGGCCAGACCTGTACCTGTTTTATATCGCTATGCCCTGATGGAGAAAAATATGCCAGAACATCAATTTCAGGATCAACGCTTAAGGGATTTTTGGGAACGCAGAGCTGAACTGACAAAATCTGAACATACTGAATTATACCAGATGGTATATGCCATTCTGATGCGGTATGCTCGTGCCCCCAAGGTGTTTTCCATCATCAATGAATTGCCTTACGAAGCAGAGGATTACATTAACCAATTCTATCTTAAGCGTGTCGTTGAAGGGCAGGGTGGAAACGTGGATCACGCCGGTGCCTTGTCCCTGTTTTTTCGCCGTTTTTTGCTGGATAAACTGGAAAAGGAACACATACCCGGCAATATCGGAACCGGAGGCCAGGACGATGAAGATGACAGGCCTGCCGTAGAAAAAGAACCCACATTGCCGCCGTGCTGGCAAAAACAAGATGAGGTAGTCGAGGAGATATTGAACGAATACGGCCTTGATGCCTGCCGGGTACAACAAAGTGCCCTGGATTTTTTGACGGACTGCGAAATCTGGGCCAGACTCATGCTCAGGCTGCATTACTGCCAAAACCCGGATGATGCGGGGTATCTTCGTATGAATAATTTGGCAAATAACTACCAGATTCCAGCCTATCAGTATCGCGCTGGCCAGCTTGGCGTCGTCATCCCCGGTGCCCTGCACCGCTCAGAAGCAGACTTTTACCGGCATTATTCCACTAACACCCTGCTGGGCCGCTGGTTCACCCAAACCCTGGGCGTACAGTTTACTGCGGAAAACGCCACGATTTTTCTGGCCTGTTTGAAAATTCTGTGTCACGTGACGTTGAACAGGGTGAACCCACTTACCGGAGACATCCAATGAAACTTTTATTCCCATCCATCCAGTCACTGGAAAATCGCTGGTCCAAGCCCTCTGATACACTCTTGTGGCAATTGTCACAAAATGCATCCAGTGTTGCGCCCGCGCTGCGTAATACCGTACTGAATGATCCTGACTATCAACAACTGATCAAGGAACCCGGAAACCCGCCGCCCCCGGAACCCGTTGCAATTGATACCCGTATCCAGTTGCCTGCCTGGATGCTGGAGCGATTGGAGACTCAGCAGACCTTGCGACAACAACTGTCGGCCATTACCGCCGGTGTCGGCGTGATGATTGCCGTGGATGAACTGGATCAGCCGGACGGTGTGCTGGAACGTGATGTACCGGCACCGTTGACCGTATTGCTCAGACGCCCTGACGGCCCAGGTTACTGGCAGGGCTGGTACGTTGCGGCAGAAGCCGACTATGCCAGTGTCTGGGATTATGTGTTGCAGGACGGTGATGGCCATTTTGATCCCGCGATTACGGCCATGGTGCAGGTATGGAATCCATTACGGTTCCGGCTGCCTGCCCGTTACCGTGTCATCGGCCAACTGGAAGCGTCATGCCTGGCGGCTATCGAGGCACTGGCTGCCGAATTTGCAGACACGGCGGAAACCGGCTGCACCTTCGTCGATCCGGAGGCCCGTCCGGGGCTGGTGGGCATACGGCAAACCCGTGGCAATCACACCGTGGTGACCGGAACCCCGCTGGGCCAGCCACAGCACGACCCGCGCTGTCGCTATCAGGCCATTTACCGCCAGGTGGCCGCCTTCCTGAATGAGCCTGTCGCCGCAACGGTGCCGGTCGATCAGGCACCCTGGTGGCAAAACTGGCTGGACAGCGTGGAACGCTTTGCCGCCGAACTGAACTGGACTTGTTCGCCACCGCCGACGGTGTGGGTGATGGGTGCCGAAACCAGTCTGGCCACCCGTTTTGAGCGGGTCATTGATAACCGGCTATCCATCCGGCTGCTGGCCAACGACACCCTCAAACAACTGCACTTTCGTTTGCTGACGCCCGCCAGGCTGGAACTGATGGCCGAGGTGGACGGTGAACTGGAGTGGCGGGT
>CAIVXW010000504.1 GCA_903910005.1 uncultured Methylococcaceae bacterium | reverse complement strand
TCGCAGTTTCGGCATGCTGGCCAATTATCTGCTGCTGGTTACCTTTGACAGCATGGGTCTGATCCGCATCCTGCACGGATGACGGCGGTTATGGGCCACCGGCTAAAATCTGCCCCTCATGCAGACATCACCCCGCCTGCTGGCAGGCCTGGCCACCCGTCTGGCCTTGAGTGACCAGGCCGCTGATTCAAGCCTCACCACCACCCCGGCCCATGGTCAGGTCACCCGCACCCGGAACGCAGTCGCCAGAGTAACCCGGCGGGCTCAGGTTAAAACCTGAACCAGGCGGTGCGGTAGTGGCGCAGTTCGGCGATGGATTCGTGGATGTCTGCCAGGGCTTGATGGGTGTTTTTCTTTTTGAAACTGTCCCTGACCTGCGGAGCCCAGCGGGCTGCCAGTTCCTTGAGGGTGGAGACGTCCAGATTGCGGTAGTGGAAATAGGCTTCCAGTCCGGGCATGTGACGGGCCAGAAAGCGTCGATCCTGGCAGATGCTGTTGCCACACAGGGGGGATACCCCCGCCGGTACCCAGGCCTTGAGGAAAGCCAGGGTCAGTGCTTCGGCCTGGGCTTCACCGATTGAACTGTCACGTACCCGCGCAAGCAGGCCGGATTCGCCGTGGTGTTTACGGTTCCAGTCATCCAGGGTCGCCAGCACGGTTTCATCCTGATAAACGGCCAATACCGGGCCTTCGGCCAGCAGGTTAAGGTTTTTGTCGGTTACCACACTGGCGATTTCCAGAATCCTGTCCCGGTCACAGTCAAGGCCGGTCATTTCAAGGTCTATCCAGACCAGGTGTTGTGTATTGTCTGTCATGCGTATTGATGGTGAATGGTGAGTGGTGAGTGGTGAATGGTGAGTGGCGCGGCCATCCTGGCCGCGTTGAGGGGTGAGGGGTGAGTGAACACTGCCCCCTGCCTACTCTACTGCCTTCTGCCTTCTGCCTTCTGCCCTCTGCTTTGCCTAGACCCCGTCGAAGGTGCTAACGTATACGGGCTGGATCATATACCACGGCATGAACCCTGCTGGGGCACGTTCCTGACACGCTCTCATCGGGAGCGAATTCAACCAACCTTCAACCGGAAAAATTATGAACAAAATCAAAGATGTAATGGCCCTGGAAGTTCTTGACTCCCGTGGCAATCCCACAGTCTCGGTCGATGTGGTACTTGAATCGGGGGTCGTGGGCAGTGCCATGGTGCCTTCCGGTGCCTCGACCGGCAGTCGCGAAGCCATAGAACTGCGTGATGGTGACAAATCCCGTTATCTGGGCAAGGGGGTAACCCGGGCGGTGGAAAATGTCAGAACCGAACTCAGGCAGGCGGTAGTCGGCATGGATGCCAGCGATCAGGCCGCACTGGATCAGCGCATGATTGAGCTGGATGGTACCGACAACAAGGGCCGTCTGGGGGCCAATGCGATACTCGGCATTTCCCTGGCTGCCGCCCATGCCGCTGCCCGCCAGGCCGGCAAGCCGCTGTATGCCCATCTCAACCAAACCGGACAGTACATTCTACCGGTTCCCATGATGAACATCATCAACGGCGGTGCCCATGCCGACAACAGTGTGGACTTGCAGGAATTCATGATCCTCCCAGTGGGGGCTCCCAGTTTCCGCGAGGCCCTGCGCTACGGAACCGAGGTATTCCATGCCCTGAAAAAGGTACTGGGCGGGCGCAAACTCTCGACCGGTGTCGGCGATGAGGGCGGCTTCGCGCCGGATCTGCCGTCCAATGAGGCGGCTCTGGAAGTCATCGTGGAAGCGGTACAACAGGCCGGTTATACCCTGGGCAAGGATATCTGGCTGGGTCTGGATGTGGCCAGCTCGGAGTTTTACCGGGACGGCGTCTACCATCTGGGTTCGGAAGGTCGACAGTTCAGTGCCGGCGAATTTGTCGATTACCTGGCTGCCTGGGTCGACAAATATCCCATTCTCAGCATTGAAGACGGTATGGCGGAGGCTGACTGGCACGGCTGGGGGATTCTCACCGATCGGCTGGGCCAGACGATACAACTGGTAGGCGACGACCTGTTCGTCACCAACCCGGCCATACTCAAGCAGGGCATTGAGGCCCGGGTGGCCAATTCCATCCTCATCAAGGTCAACCAGATCGGCACCCTGACCGAAACGCTGGCCGCCATCGAAATGGCCCATGCCGCCGGTTATACCGCCGTGGTATCGCATCGTTCCGGTGAAACCGAGGATACCACCATCGCTGATCTGGTGGTGGCAACCGGGGCCGGTCAGATCAAGACCGGTTCACTCAGCCGTTCTGATCGGGTGGCCAAGTATAACCGCCTGCTGAAAATTGAGGCCGAACTGGGAGACCGGGCCCGTTATGCCGGGCGTTCCGCCTTCCGTCAGGCCCTGTGAGCAGACTGTCGCTTATTCTGATCGGCTTGATCGTGCTGTTACAGTATCGCTTGTGGTTCAGTGATGACGGCATTTCCGAACTGGATCGTCTGGAAACCCGTTTGCTTCGGCTCAAGGATGAGGTGGCCCGGCGCGAGGAACGTAATGCCTCACTGGAGGCCGATGTCCGCGATCTGAAGGAGGGCAATGCGGCCGTTGAGGAGCGGGCCCGGCAGGAACTGGGCATGATTCGGGACGGCGAAGTATTCGTCCAGATCATTGATCCCCAGACCCAGACCCAGACCCGGGCCGGTGAACCCGCCCGGGTCAGCAAGCCGGAGGCAAAACCATGACCACCCTTCCGCCTGGTTTCTGGGCCGTGGTACCCGCCGCCGGTGCGGGCAAACGCATGGGCAGCCCGATTCCCAAACAGTACCTGGAGATTGCAGGCAAGCCCGTGCTGCAACATACCCTGGAGCGGTTGCTGTCGGTTGAACGGATTGCCGGGGTGGTAGTGGCCCTCTCGCCGGGGGATGATTACTGGCCCGGATTGGCGGTATCGGCTGATCCACGTATCCGTACCGCTCCCGGTGGCAGCGAACGGGCTGATTCGGTACTGTCTGCCCTGGATGTTCTGGCCGGGCAGGCACGCGCCGATGACTGGGTACTGGTACACGATGCGGCCCGCCCCTGTCTGACCGCATCCGACCTCAATCACCTGATGGACACCCTGGCGCGGCACCCGGTTGGCGGTATTCTGGCGGTTCCGGTCAGCGATACCCTCAAGCGGGTGGAATCCCGGGCCATCGTGGCTACGGTGGATCGCAGCCTGATCTGGCGGGCACTGACCCCGCAGATGTTCCGGCTGGCGGCCTTGCGCCAGGCACTGGTGCGGGCGCGGGAGCAGGGGCTGGTCGTAACGGACGAAGCCAGCGCCCTGGAATTGCAGGGAGCCTGTCCCGGCATCGTTGAAGGCAGGCCCGATAACATCAAAATCACTCGTCCCGAGGACATCGCCCTCGCGACCTTCTACCTGGAGCAACAATGATACGCATTGGTCAAGGTTATGATGCCCACCGTTTTCAGGACGGTGGCCAACTGGTACTGGGCGGGGTCAACATTGATTATCCCCGCAGTCTGCTGGCCCATTCCGACGGCGACGTGGCACTGCATGCCCT
The DNA here is from genome assembly GCA_903910005.1 of uncultured Methylococcaceae bacterium. Classification (GTDB taxonomy): domain Bacteria; phylum Pseudomonadota; class Gammaproteobacteria; order Methylococcales; family Methylococcaceae; genus CAIVXW01. Next base: position 6,174 of record CAIVXW010000504.1, on the reverse strand, counting down.
CTGTGATGCCCTGCTGGGGGCCATCGGCAAGGGCGACATCGGTCGTCATTTTCCGGACAACGATCAACAATACCGGGGCGTCGATAGCCGTATCCTGTTACGGGAAGTTCATGCCCTGGTTGTCCGGGAAGGATTCCGGGTCGGTAACATCGATCTGACGATTGTGGCCCAGAAGCCCAGACTGGCCCCTTACATGGAAGCCATGCGAGCCAGCATTGCCGCAGATTTGCAGGTAAATGCGGAACAGGTCAACGTCAAGGCCACGACCACCGAGGGCATGGGTTTTGAGGGACGCGGTGAAGGGATTTCGGCACTGGCCGTGGCTCTGGTGGAAAAAACCTGACCCCATGTATACACCCGTTGCCACGCTACCCTACGCACATGGCGAGCCGCCCGGACGGGGCTTGCTCAAGGCCTCGCCGGATGATTTCGTGGTGGAGGAAATACTGGGCTTTGAACCGTCCGGTGCCGGTGAACACGTGTTTCTGTGGGTAGAGAAGCGTGATGAAAATACCGAACACGTGGCCCGCAGTCTGGCCCGACTGGCCGGGGTGCCGCAGCGCGAAACCGGATACGCCGGTCTCAAGGACCGGCAGGGTGTTACCCGGCAATGGTTCAGCGTCAAATTTCCCCTCAAGGCCGAACCCGATTTCAGTGCCCTGGAATCGGCGACGGTGAAAATTCTGGGCATGACCCGCAATGCCCGCAAACTACGCAAGGGGGCACTGACCGGCAACCGCTTCATCATCCGCATACGTCAGTTCAGCGGCGACCGTTTGGCCCTGACGCAACGGCTGGCTCTGCTGGCGGCCCGGGGCGTTCCCAATTATTTTGGCAGCCAGCGGTTTGGTCACGACGGCGGCAACATCAGCCGGGTTCTGGCATTCTTTGCCGGGCAACTGTCATCCATCGACACCGGTCGGCGCGGGCTGTATCTGTCGGCGGCCCGTTCCGAACTGTTCAACCGGGTGCTGGCGGCCCGGGTCGCCGCTGGCACCTGGGATCAACCGCTGGAAGGCGATGTTTTCATGTTTGCCGATTCCCACAGTTTTTTCAGGTCACCGGTGGACGACACCATCCGGCGGCGGATGGCTGAACTCAACATCCACCCGAGTGGCCCGCTGTGGGGAATCGGGGAAAATCCGGTGTCGGCGACCGTGGCGGCACTGGAAGCGGCGGTGCTGGCAGAGGCTCCTGAACTAACCGGGGGGCTGGAGCGGCACGGCCTGGAAATGGCTCGCCGTCCCTTGCGCCTGTGTCCGGACGGTTTGAACCTTGAGTTCGCTGAACCTGACCAACTCGAAATCCGCTTCTCGCTGCCAGCGGGAGCCTATGCCACCACCTTGCTGCGAGAGTTGCTGGTGTTTAATGATCCGGAGGTAAATCCATGTCGGTAGGACTATTCTGCAACCGCGATACGGCCATTGCCCGGCGCGGGGATTCGATTCTTGAAGCGGCCCGCATCATGCGGCAATGGCATGTCGGCTGCCTGATCGTGGTCGAACAGGACGACAGGGGCGTCAGGCCGGTAGGCATTGTGACTGACCGTGATCTGGTGATTGAAGTGCTGGCGGCCAACCTGGAGCCGGACGCGGTCACCGTGGGTGACCTCATTGGCACCGAACTGCTGACCGCCCGCGAACGGGATGGTCTGTGGGAAACCCTGCGCCGCATGCAGAGCCGGGGAGTACGGCGGATTCCGGTGGTGGATGCCGACGGCTACCTGGCCGGTATCCTGACCCAGGATGACGTGCTGGAAATTCTGGTGGGAGAATTGTCTGATCTGGTTAAAATTCCCGAGCGGGAACGAACCGAGGAACACCGACACCGAAGTGGCTAGCGCACCCGAAAAAAAAGTCCTGGGCTGGCGCGAATGGGCTTCCCTTACCAGCCTCAACCTGCCCCCGATCAAGGCCAAACTCGACACCGGTGCCCGCACCTCGGCCTTGCATGCCTTTGAACTGCATACCTTTTTTGACGGCGGTCAACGCTGGGTTCAGTTCTGCATCCATCCCCGCCAGGACACCCGTCTGGTACGGGTTTGTGTCGCGCCGGTCATTGATCGGCGCCAGGTTTGTGATTCCGGCGGACACCGCTCCCTGCGTTATTTCATCGAATCCAGCCTGACCCTGGGCCACGATACCTTCCCCATAGAACTCAGCCTCACCGGACGCGAAACCATGCGCTTCCGCCTGTTGCTGGGACGCACTGCCCTGCAACACCGCTACCTGATTGATTCCGCCCTGTCCTTCTGCCTGGGAAAAAAAACCGTCTTTCTGTGTCAGGGCTGATGTATGTGCGGCAATCCACGCAAATAAAGCGAATCCGGATATGATCGATCCACTGGCCCGTATCGACCATCTGGAAGTCCTGGCACTGATTCAGTCTAAACGCTATTCTGAATTTGAAGCAGGTCGTGACCCAGTTCATCTGCGAAAATCAGGCGGGCATACCCCATGTTCATGAAGTCGCTGAGCGGCAACGCAGCACAGTCAGCAAACCTATCCCGACCAGAAAGGCAAACCCAACCCGCGCCCCACGGCCCGCTGGGTTTTTCAGTCCTTCATCGACATCAGCGTCAAATTTACCCGCCTCCGGGGGCTGCCATCCGCAGACAACGGCTCAAGTGCCCGTCATCCGGTCGACTGGTTCTGCATCCGGGTGATGGCGATGGCCGTTGCCGCAGCACGGGTTTCGACGCCGAGTTTGATGAAGACATGATCCAGATGCTTGTTCACGGTGCGCGGGCTGATTGCCAGTACCTCGCCGATCTGGCGATTGGTCTTGCCGTAAGCCACCCACATCAGGATTTCCGCCTCGCGGTGGGTCAGTCCGAACTGCTCCCTGACACCCGACATATTAAATTTGTGGCTTTCGGATTTGAACAGTAAAAGGCTGCCGCCCATGACCGGATCGGTAGTCAGGGTGGCAGTGACGATTCCGGTTTCGGTGGCGAAAGAGCCGGATCCGATTTCGGTGGCACCGTTCTTCAGGCTATCGGCCACCCACCGGGCTACCGCCGGAGGCCATTCGCTGTCGGTATCCGGTGCGGCGGTTCCCAGCGCGGCCAGTACACGCCTGGCCGGCTCGGTCATCCATAAAACCCGTGCATTTTCATCCAGAGCCACGGCAGCCTGGGCCGCAGATTCCAGTGCCTGACGGGCCTGCTGGACACTGCGGGAACGACGCAGGTGGGCGTGAATCCGGGCAATCACTTCAGCCGGTCGCACCGGTTTCACGACATAATCGACCGCGCCGGTTCCGAATCCCCTTATCACATGCTCGGTATCGTCCAGCGCGGTCATGAAAATTACCGGTATATCCCGCAGTGCCGGATCCGCCTGGATACGACGGCACAACTCAAAGCCATCCATACCGGGCATGACGGCGTCCAGCAAAATCACATGCGGACGAATCAGCTTGAGCTGTTCCAGGGCCATCTGACCATCCAGAGCCACCAGGGCGGAAAATCCGGCCTGATTCAACGCAGTAGAGAGAAAATTGAGGTTATTGGGGACATCATCGACGATCAGTACGATGTCCCGGTCAGGGAGTGTCTTCATCGACATGGCTTGATTCTTCCGAAAACATCTGTTGCAGTTCACGCAGCCGGAATTGCCGGGCCAGTTGCAGTCCGGTTGCGGCGAATGACTGATAGCGGGCATCCTGATTGCGAAGCCCTTCGAGAATCTCCACGATGCCGCCGACATAGCCGATGCGGGCAAAATGGAGCAAATTTGCCCGGGTTTCATGATCGGGTCGAGCCGGTTCAAGAGCGGGGATCAGCGGGGCTGTATGGGAGGGTGTCGGTACGGAGGTCCAGTGTAACCCCAGATGTTCGCGCAGCTTGTCCCTGAGTTCAGCCAGACGCAGGGGTTTGACCAGATACCCGCTGGCCCCTGTTTCCAGTGCCTCGCTACGGTCACCATCAAAGGCATTGGCGGATACGATCAATATGGGACCGGCATAATTCATCTCCAGGCGCAGTCGGCGCAGGGTTTCCAGACCGTCCAGGCCCGGCATGGCCAGATCGAGCAGGATCAGGTCGGGCCGGGTATCGGCGAGAGCGGCCAGGCACGCCTCACCGGAATCGGCCTGCATGACCCTGAATCCCGATAACGCCAGCAAACGGGCCTGCATGTCACGCTGAACGGGGTCGTCATCTGTCACGAGGAGGGTGCGTTGCGGGCCTTCATAGCCGCTGAGCCACTCCACGGCAGGGCGAACCGGTGCCCCTACGACCAGGGGCAGATACAGGCGAACCCGGAAGGTCGTACCCACACCGGGCTGGCTGGTCACGGTCAGTTCGCCCCCCATGATTTCGGTGAACATTTTGGTGATGGTGAGTCCCAGCCCGGCACCGGGCAGGGTTGTTGAGGTGGCGGCGCGCTGAAAGGGTTGAAAGATGCGTTCGATATCTTCCGGATCAATGCCAATACCGGTGTCCCGTACCGCAAAATGTACGATGCCGCTGGCATAGCGTACCCGTAACTCCACTGTCCCTGACGGGGTAAATTTGACGGCATTGTTGAGCAGGTTGATCAGTATCTGCCTCACCCGTTTTTCGTCTCCCTTGACGGTTCGCGGTAAGGGTGAATCAAAGTGGCACTCGAACCTCAGTGCCTTGTTCAGGGCTTGCAGGCGTATGGCATCAGCCGTCTGTTCCAGCAGTCCGATCAGATCAAACGGATGTCGGAGCAGTTGCAGTTTGCGGGCTTCGATCTTGGCCAGATCGAGAATATCGTCGATCAGGCTGGACAGGTGTTCGCCACTGCCGCGAATAATTTCAATCACCTCGCGATGGCGGGATTCAAGGCCAGGATCTGCAATCAGTATCTCGGAAAATCCCAGCACACTGTTCAAGGGGCCGCGTAGTTCGTGGCTCATGCCACTCAGAAATGCGCTTTTGGCCAGATTGGCCTGATCGGCCCGCTCCATCGCCGCCTGTAGCTTGGCATCCGTGCGGTGGTGTTCTGCTATCTCTTTCAGCAGCAGGTGAGTCTGCTTGTTGGATTCATCCTGTGCCGCCCGTCGGCTTTCGCCGGTCAGTAATAACCACCAGGCTGCAAACCCCATCAGGATCAGCAAGGTGATGTAGAGTTTCAGGAAACCATCCGCCAGCCGGTTGCGAATCTCCAGATCCACTGTCGTCAAGTTCATGGTTACCTGACTGTAGACCAGGCCGACCGATGCGGTGGTAATGAGGGTGAGCAGCAGGAATGCGCTGATGTAAAGACCTACCCGGGTACGCCAGACTCCCGCCAGGGAGCCCGGCAACACGGCATCGAGTACCCGGTCGATCTGATGTCCAAGGTGGGCTGCCGGTTTGCAGGCATCACCACAGCGCACATCCAGGGAACAGCACAGCGAACAGATGACACCTTCGTAGGCAGGACACCAGGTTTTATCTTCAACCTCGAAGTGCCGGTCGCAGATACAGCAGCATTGTCCCTCCAGGGACTCCGGCGAAACCCGCTCGCGGGCCAGGTAATAGCGGCCCCGGGTCAGGACGGCAAGCGTGGGCACCAGCACAAAAGCCACCACCAGAGCCACGAAGGGGGAAAAGGCACCCGCCACCTCTCCGAATAGACCGAGATAGGCGATGATTGATACCACCGAGGCGATAATCATGGCACCGACCCCCACCGGATTGATGTCATATAAATGACCGCGTTTGAATTCGATGAAGGGTGGACTTAACCCCAAAGGCTTGTTGATGACCAGATCGGCCACCAGTGCCCCTACCCAGGCAATGGCGACATTGGAATACAGCCCCAGAATATTCGACAGGGCACCAAAAACCCCCAGTTCCATCAGCAGAAAGGCAATCAGCACGTTGAAGCCCAGCCAAACCACCCGGCCCGGGTGGCTGTGTGTCAGCCGGGAAAAGAAATTCGACCAGGCCAGGGAACCGGCATAGGCATTGGTGACGTTGATCTTGGTTTGGGACAGCACCACGAACAGGGTCGTAGCCAGTGCCGCGTAAACCGGATCGGCAAACACATAACCAAAACCGGCCAGATACATCTGGGTAGGTTCACTCGCCTTGTCCAGGGGAATTTCGTGCTGTACCGCCACGAAAGCGAGAAAGGCACCGCCAAACTGCTTGATGGCACCCGGCACGATCCAGCCGGCCCCGGCGGCCAGGCTGGCAAACCACCAGCGTTTCCGGTT
>CAIVXW010000503.1 GCA_903910005.1 uncultured Methylococcaceae bacterium | reverse complement strand
CTCTGCAAGGCAGATTCCTACACATTACTCACCCGTCCGCCACTCGTCAGCACCCGAAGGCCTGTTACCGTTCGACTTGCATGTGTTAAGCATGCCGCCAGCGTTCAATCTGAGCCATGATCAAACTCTTCAGTTTATATCCTGACTGCCTAATTAAAACTCAGGCTTTATTCTTTCGTGCGCATGCCAGATTAGTATTCCAGCATCCACACCATTGCTTGATCTTATTCTCACAGAACCCCTGCTCTCGCCGGGAAAGACGAGTATTATAATTCCTTCTTTCTCACTGTCAACACCTCAGTCATGTTTTCTTCTTCTTTCTGTCATGAACCGTGGGTCAGGGTGGATTTTCCGATTCACGGTACCACCAGAGCCGTTCCATTTTACGGGCCGATTCAGGTATCGCCACCGATTCCACCGTGTCTCCCGCCAAAATACCTCGACGTACCGAGGTACTTTCTGGTGGCGTTGCGGTTGCCTGGCCAGGTGTTGCGTCAGGTTGGCTCGCGATGGCCAACAAGGCGGGTGTTTGCGGCATGGCCCCGGATGTTTCCCGGTAGCGGGATTGTTCGGGCCAGGCCGGGGCCGCTGTCAGATAATTGAGTGCGTACAAACGTGATACGTCCGGATTGCCATGACAGGCCAGGGGATCAGCCACCGCCATCCGTCGGGTTGCAAAGTACACGGTTCCAGCCCAGGTTATACCGGATCCGCTGACCGATTCCCCTGGCTCCAGCGGGTAGTACCAGCCGTCAGGATTGTCTGGCGGCGTGGAAGCCAGGCTTGCATCTGCCAGATCACAGGTATCACCCGCTGTGTCGCAGGTTACGCTGCGATGTCCTCCCTCATCCTTCACCATGAAAAAGCGGTTCCTGCTGAGGGAATCAAAGGGATGCTCCCTGTCTCCGGAGCCGAGCAGAACAGCGTGGCCCCGATCGTAACGCACGACATCCGGGGGATACAGAAATTTGCGGGCACTGGTTCCTGCCCCGCCCAAACGGGCCAGCACGCTGAGTTGCCAGTGCTGGGGGTCAGGATCATCCAGCTCAATTCGCCACACTGTTCCGCCGCCATCGCCAACATAAGCCCGGTAAGCTACCCCGGTGCCGGGTTGTTTGAGAATGGCAAGATCAGACGCAACCGAATGATTCAATCCCTCTGTCTGGCCGAAAAACCGCAGTATTTCGCCACTACGGGCGGCCAGAACGAAAACGCCCCGTCCCATTCCGGCTTGTCCGGCAAGCGGAGCCTGGTAGCTGCGAGTCGTCAGGTCGTAGGCACGATCTTCGGCGCGAGGGTCGTAACCCGCCCCCATCAGCAAGGCCGGTATTCGTTGTTGACCCTGGCGAATCCAGGTTGGCTGGGGAGCTGACCAGGTTTGGCCCAGTTCGGCAAAACCGGGACTGTTGTTATCCCGATACCACAGGAAGCGTGGACGTTCCGGTTCGGTTACATCCAGTGCGTACATTGAACGTCCGGCCCGTCCCATGCCGGCAAACAACCACACCGAATCTACACCGGGCGTGTAACGGCAATCATGATTGGCATCGTCTGCCCACACAGTCAGTGGCCCATCCAGCAGATACGGTTTGTTGTCGGGATCCAGTGGCAGGGATGGAAAATTGATGACCGCAGAATTTTCCCGCACGCGCCTGAATTGCGACCAGGCCTCACGGGGGATGAAGCCCCACAGCTCAGTACCGGCATCCGCTGCGGCATTGCCGCCCCGAACGGCGTGTATCATTCCCTGATTGTCGGCATGAAACACCACCACATCCTGGCCCACAGACCCTTGATCGCGGCACCCTCCACCACTGCGGTTGTAGTCCAGAATCACCGGTCGGGCGTGAATCGTTTCTCCCGTCGCTGAAGGCCGGACCTCACCCGTTTTGCGTTCCGGTACGTCCAGATTGTCTTCTCCCCTTACCCATGCCACCAGCCGGTCTCGTTCGGTTGCATCTGCCACGGCCAGATCAGGCGGCTTGATGGCCGGATTGTCTGCGGAAAAACGGGTTTCAGCAGTAGCACCCAGTACGGTTCCGGGCAGGCAGGCCTGAGCGGATGGACACGTCAGCAGGGTACGCATTGATACGGTTTGGCGCAGGTGCTGCCCGAATCCGCCCTTGTCAGTGACCGCGCCATCCGGTGCATCCGATGAAGAGGGCGGATTGCCACACTCACTGACAACGGCCCGGGCATCGCCGCAACGAAATTGCCAGTAATCCGACTGGAACGTCCATTGACTGGTGAGTCCGGTTGTCACCGTGTCACGATCCAACCCGTTCAATTTGAGATTGCCCGTCCAGCGAACGGTCGGCACTGTTTTGAACAGGCCGGTATAAACCTGAGGTAATTGCAACCCCGGTTGGGTGGGATCAGCCGGTAACACGGCGGAGGATCGTCCCTGCACCGGTTCGACATCGCGAAAAATGGCACGCAGGGCTTGTTGCAAATCCCGAATGGAATGAATCGCCGCATAGTGTCCCCGCCCTTCCCGGGCGATACTTCTGAGCCAACTGGCCCGTGCCGGGCGGGAACCGGTCGGCGATACATCCAGGCTGTGCGTGGTGATGCCGGACAGGCGCAGGTAACGGGCATATTCATCTGCCCAGTTGACCCGATGATCAGACGGCGACAGTGGCAACGGATCGTCTGCCCATTTGCCACTTCGGGCGGCGAGGAGGGATTCTGCCAGCGAATTTTCGGTGGAATCCGGTTCCCCCTGATTGATGATGATCAGATGATCGCGCCCGCAGGCGGCGGTGGAATGACGGTAACGGGGAACGTCTTCAAAGGCGGCACGGTCGGCGGCAGGTACCACGCCACTGCGGGCAACCTGGCCGCGCAGATAAAGATAAGCCTCGTGCAGGGCCAGCGCATGGGAGGCGGTGGCACCGGTATCGTCAACCGGATTCAAGGCATTGATTCGGGTGATCCAGTCAGCACTGCCCGCTGAACTCAAGGGGCGCAGGGCCGCCCGAACATAGGCACCAGCCCCCGCCTCCGCTTTGGAAAACAGCATCAAACCGGCTGAAACCGGTTGACCTGCCAATTCCTGGCCCAGTTCACGCAGAACCGCCTTTTCGTAGCAAAACAGCGTACTGCCCGCCGCGCAATCGGCGTAGGCTGGCCAGGCGGCTGCATCAAGGGCGGCGGCGGAATTGTCCAGCAGAATCAGGACGTTGATGGCCGGATACTGGCCGGGTCGTCCCAGATAGCGATCAATATCCTCGGCCTGAAGACTGGCAGAGCAAAGCAGCCCGATCAAGGCGAGTCTCCTCACTGAATGCTTCAGCATGCCGTTCCCGTTATCTGCACGGGACATGACCCGACCGGAAGATACAGCATGACGCCCTGACGCATGACCATTTCATTGCCTGTCCGGTTGTCCCGCCCCTTGATGCGAAGCTCCCAGAGGCTTTGCTCCAGTCGGGTGTCAGCCAGGGCCGAACTGCCTGACGCAGCTTGTACCTGCAGGCAACGCGGTTCATCCAGGTCAAATTCATGGTCGTCTACTGTGCGGTAGGGCGCAGGATTGCAGGTTGGATTTTGCAGCCATTGACGTTGCTCCACCGCCTGATCCAGTTCCGCTCGGGTCAAGGCCTCCAGAGATGATTCATCCTGCATGTTGGCGATAATCCGGAGCTGGGTGGTATCAACATGCAGGGCTGTCACCGTCAATACACTCAGCAAGGCCAACAACAGCAGGCTGACAACCAGGACAACACCCCGCTGACTGTGAGGATGGTTGTCAGTGTGACTCTGAGCAGCAGTCGACCCCGGCTTCATGGCAATTCAGTGGGCGACTCCTTCGAGTTCCCTTTGGGCGGATTCAATCCAGTTTTCCACCTGACGCATGATTTCAGCCGGTGTTTGACCTACCGGTTGAATCACCGGGCCGATACGTAAACGTATGGTGCCCGGACGTTTGAGGAACCCGTTTCTTGCCCAGAACAGCCCGGCATTGTGGGCGACCGGAATCACCGGACAACCGGCCCGTACTGCCAACATGGCCCCACTGGCATTGTACTGACCGGTCTGGCCGGGTGCCATGCGAGTGCCTTCGGGAAAAATGACAACCCAACGCCCCTGCTTCAGGCGCGTGTCACCGTCACGCAAAATCTGTTTGATGGCGGCGGTACGGGCTGAGCGGTCGATGGCAATGGGTTCCTGGGTCGCCATGGCCCATCCCCATACCGGAATTTTGAGGAGTTCCTGTTTCAAAATGAAACTGAGTGGCGGAAAAATCAGTTGCAAGGCCAGGGTTTCCCAGGCTGACTGGTGCTTGCACAGAATGACCCCGTTGTGCTGCGGGATATTTGCCTGTCCCTCCACCGTATAATCCAGGCGACACACCCGGTGCAACACCGCCAGGTTATAGCGAACCCAGGCATTGGCCAACCCGTAGCGAACACGGAAATCCAGTGGTCGGGCCAGTACCATAACCGGCCCGATCAAGAGGGTCGACAGAATCTGACTGACGGTGAACAGGCTGGAGCGCAGGTACAAATCAAGGGTAGAGACTGAGAACGGCAGCATGGAGATCGGCGTGAATGGGAATGGCAAGATCAGGGTGATTTTCCAGGGTTCGCAGACCCTTGCCGGTTTTGACCAGAATCGGACTGGCTCCGACCGCCCAGGCTGCTTCCAGATCACGGTGGGAATCACCCACGGCATGAATGGAGTCCAGCCGAACCGGATAGTACCGGGCCAACTGGTAAAACAGGCCCGGTTGCGGTTTACGACAGTCGCAGCGGTCATCCGGGCCGTGGGGACAGAAAAAAATGGCGGCGATATCACCGCCCGCCTGCCGCACTGCGGCAAGCATTTTGGCATGAATCGCATCAAGCGTGGCCTGACTGAACAACCCCCGGGCTACACCGGATTGATTGGTCAACACGGCTACCTGCACACCACGCTGATTGAGACGCGCAATGGCCTCAACACTGCCGGGTATGGGAATCCATTCATCCGGCGACTTGATGTAAGCGTCGGAATCTTCATTGATGACCCCATCCCGATCCAGCACAATGAACGATGACATGGCACTCCCCGTCAGAGTGCGTCCCGTTTGAAACGGTGTATCAGGCGTCTATCACGTTTGGTAGGCCGTTGATCCGGCTGCAAACCCGCCTCCCTGTCCTCCCGTTGCTGTGCAACCAGAGCCTGTCGCTGTTCCCGACTGTTCGCATCTTCCTCGTATAAACGCTCGGCCTCCGCAGCGGGACGCCGTTGTTTGCTCAATGCCCTGACCGTAACGTCCCAACGGTATTGATCCTTCGTGATGGTTAAACGGGCATCCAGACCTATTTCCTTGCCGGGTTTCACCCGCTGACCATTGAGATGAACCTTGCCGCCATTGATGGCCTCAATCGCCAGTTGGCGGGTCTTGAAAAAACGGGCGGCCCACAACCATTTGTCGAGACGCATCCGTTCAGCGGAGGCACCATCAAACGATGATTCTGCCTGGCGAACCATCCGGTATCAGGCAGATGAGGGATGAACGACCGGCAGTCCGGATTCCTGCCAGAGCTTGTAGCCACCGGCCAGGCTGACCGCCCTGGTGTAGCCCATTTTACGCAGGGTTTCGACGGCCAGGGCTGAACGGCCCCCGCTTTGACAGTACACCAACAGCGGGGCATCGGGTTTGCAGTATGACATCGCGCCAATTTTGAATTCCAGCATCCCGCGCGGGAGGTTGATGGAGCCTGGCAAACAACCGGCGGCAAATTCAGCCGGTTCCCGTACATCCAGTACCGGCATGGTATCCAGTAACGAATGGGCCAGGGCAGGCTCGATTTCTTCTATGGATTGCCTGGCCGCCTGGACTAATTCCATCGCTGTCATGGGCATAATCAATATCTCCCGGGTTCAGGGTTAAAGTTTCAAGTCATGCACCCGCCGGACTGGAGCGGGGGTAAGGGCAAATTACCGGACAACGGCGTCCAGTTCACCCCGGCCATAGCGTGATGTCATGGCTTCCAGACTCAGGGGCTTGATCCGGCTGGCCTGACCGGCCGTACCAAAGGCTTCGTAACGTGCCACGCAGATGTCCTTCATGGATCGGGTTGCCGCCGCCAGAAATTTGCGCGGGTCAAATTCCTTGCGGTGTTCGGCCAGAAATTTGCGTATCGCTCCGGTGGAGGCCATGCGTAAATCGGTGTCGATATTGACCTTGCGTACGCCGTGCTTGATGCCCTCGACGATTTCGCCGACCGGGACGCCATAGGTTTCGCCCATATCACCGCCATACTGGTTGATGATGGCCAGCCACTCCTGCGGTACCGAGGAGGAACCGTGCATGACCAGATGGGTATTCGGGATACGGGCATTGATTTCCTTGATGCGACCGATTGCCAGTATGTCGCCGGTAGGAGGGCGGGTGAACTTGTAGGCACCGTGCGAGGTGCCAATAGCGATGGCCAGGGCATCGACCCCGGTTTTTTTGACGAAATCGGCGGCTTCTTCAGGGTCAGTCAGCAACTGGGAATGATCCAGTTCGCCTTCGGCTCCGTGGCCGTCTTCCTCACCCATTTTGCCGGTTTCGAGTGACCCCAGACAACCCAGTTCACCCTCTACCGACACACCACAGGCATGAGCCAGTTCCACTACATGTCGGGTCACGTTGACGTTGTAGTCGTAGGTGGTTGGTGTTTTGCCGTCTTCTCCCAGCGAACCGTCCATCATCACCGAGGTAAACCCGCTCTGGATTGAGCGAAAACAGATTCCGGGGGATGCGCCGTGATCCTGGTGGACGCAAACGGGAATGTGCGGATACATCTCGACGGCAGCAAACATCAGATGGCGCAAAAATGGTTCACCGGCGTATTTTCTGGCACCCGCCGAAGCCTGAACGATGACCGGACTGTCGGTCACGCTGGCCGCCTCCATGATCGCATGAATCTGCTCCATGTTGTTGACGTTGAAGGCCGGTACCCCGTAGCCCTGTTCGGCTGCGTGATCCAGTAATTGCCGGAGTGAAATAAGAGCCATGGTGGAACCTCCTTTGGTGAATTGAAAATAAATCCTTAAAGACCAGACGGCCCGCCCGCATCAGCACGGCAAATGCGGGCAGGCCGGAATTTCAGCCGGGGTTATCCGACCTGGAACAGCGACTTGATTGTGGCCGCCACGTTGTCAGGGGTGAAACCGAACTCCTTGAAAAGCAGCGGGGCCGGTGCCGATTCGCCGAAGCGATCCAGACCCACAACCTTGCCGTTGCTGCCGACATACTTCCACCACAGATCTGACACACCGGCTTCGACTGCGACCCGGCAGGTCACCGACGGCGGCAGTACCGAATCGCGGTAAGCCTGATCCTGTGCATCAAACAGGTTGGTGCAAGGCATGGATACCACGCGAACCTTCTTGCCTTCAGCCTTTAACTGTTCGGCAGCCTTGATGGCCAGATCCACTTCAGACCCGGTCGACATGACGATCGCATCCGGTGTGCCCTCGGTGTCGGCTGCAATGTAGCCTCCCCGGGCGATGCTGGCGATCTGCTCCGCGCTGCGGGCAACGTGTGGCAGATTCTGGCGTGAGAAAATCAGGCAACTCGGGCCATCGGTACGTTCAATTGCGGCCTTCCAGGCTACGGCAGATTCGACCGCATCACACGGACGCCAGACCTGCATGTTGGGAATCATGCGCAGGGTGGCGGTCTGCTCGACCGGCTGATGCGTCGGACCGTCTTCACCCAGGCCAATGGAGTCGTGGGTATAGACATAAATGACCGGCAGCTTCATCAGGGCCGACATACGCAGTGCATTACGGGCATACTCGGAGAACATCAGGAAGGTGGCACCATAGGGCTTGAAGCCACCGTGTACCGCCACGCCATTCATGATGGCTGACATGCCGAATTCACGCACGCCGTAATAAACGTAGTTGCCGTTGAAACCCTCGGCATTGACATCCTTGCAACCGGCCCAGAGGGTCAGGTTGGAACCGGCCAGATCGGCAGAACCACCGAAAATTTCCGGCAGCACCGGCCCAAAGCCGTTCAGGGCATTCTGCGAGGCCTTGCGGCTGGCAATGGTTTCTGCCTTTTCGTTGACTTTGGCAATGAATTCGGCTGACTTCGCGGCCCAGTCGGAGGGCAGGTCGCCTGCCATGCGGCGTTCAAATTCAGCGGCCAGTTCCGGGAACTCACGACGATAATTCTCGAAACGGTTGTTCCAGTCTGATTCACTCCGGGCACCAATTTCCTTGGCATCCCAGCCTTCGTAGATATCACCTGGTACCTCAAATGCCGGGTGGGGCCAGCCGATGTTTTCCCGGGTCAGGGCGACTTCGTCAGCACCCAGCGCGGCACCGTGGCACTCTTCCTTGCCCTGTTTGTTGGGAGAACCCCAGCCGATGATGGTCTGGCAGCAGATCAGCGACGGACGATCACTGGCCCGGGCTTCTTCAATGGCCTGTTTGACTGCTTCAGGATTGTGGCCGTCAACCTTGGGAATGACGTGCCAGCCGTAGGCTTCAAACCGCTTCGGGGTATCATCCATGAACCAGCCAGGCGTCGTGCCGTGGCCGCGTACTTCACCGTCAATGGAGATGTTGTTGTCGTCGTAGAAGGCAATCAGTTTGCCCAACTTCATGGAACCGGCCAGTGAGCAGGCCTCGTGGGAAATGCCTTCCATCAGGCAACCATCACCGAGGAATACATAGGTGTAATGGTCAACTACGGCATGGCCGGGACGGTTGAACTGACCGGCCAGGGTACGCTCGGCCAGTGCCATGCCGACCGCATTGGTGATGCCTTGACCCAGGGGGCCGGTGGTGGTTTCCACGCCCGGCGCGTAGCCATATTCGGGGTGACCCGGGGTTCTGGAATGCAGTTGGCGGAAGTTTTTGAGTTCTTCGATCGGCAAATCGTATCCGGTCAGGTGCAGAAGTGAATACAGCAGCATGGAACCGTGGCCATTCGACAATACGAAACGATCACGATCCGGCCACTTGGGGTTGGCCGGGTTGTGCCGGATATAATCATTCCAGAGTACTTCGGCGATGTCCGCCATGCCCATGGGGGCACCCGGGTGACCGGAATTGGCTTTCTGGACGGCATCCATGCTCAGGGCACGAATGGCGTTGGCAAGTTCTTTACGTGAAGGCATGACAGACCCCTACTTTATGGTTGTTACGGATGGGATGGGATGGTTGGAAAAAGCGACGAATTTTATCAGTCTTGGCGCGTTTGTCACTAACAGTTCAGCCAGACATTGACCCGAATCGCTAAAGTTCGTGGTCGTGCAGTTCATGACCGGCTGCCCGGTAGAGCCGATAGCGATTGCGTCCGTGCTGGCGAACCGCCTCATCCTGATCGACCAGTTCCAGTATCCGGGCATAGCGGTCATAACCCGGCGGAATCTCATGGCCCAGATTGACCAGCACATCGCCGACGTCCAGTCCGTCCAGGCTTTCACCAATCCGCACCGGGGCTTCGGAATCAGGGGTATTACCGGGATACACCCGGGCATGCGGCACGAAACTGCCTTGCCGAAACGTCCACAGCAGGTCATCAATGGCCTGGCTGTCTGCTGCGGACGCGGTGTGGACAATGACTGTATGTCCCTGGGCATAAGCTTTTTCGACCAGTCGACAGGCCATGACCCAGCGACTGCGGTTATCCTGGCTGCCCAGTTTATAGAAATCGACCCGGCTCACGGGTTGCTGGAGCGATCATACAGGTATTGCACCAGCAGCGGCACCGGCCTTCCGGTCGCCCCCTTGTCTTTGCCGGTCTTCCAGGCCGTGCCGGCGATGTCGATATGGGCCCAGGCAAAATCCTTGGCGAAACGGGACAAAAAACAGCCGGCCGTGATGCTGCCGCCGTCAGACCCACCGATGTTGGCCAGATCCGCGAAATTCGACTTGAGCTGTTCCTGATAATCATCCCACAGCGGCAGCGGCCACACCCTGTCCCAGGCAGTATTGGCGGCCCGGGTGATGTCGGCAGCCAGTGCCTCATTGTTACTCATCAGGCCACTGGGGTGCCGTCCGAGGGCCACCACACAGGCACCGGTCAGGGTGGCAACATCAATGACGATGTCCGGGTCGAAGCGTTTGGCGTAGGTCAGGGTGTCACACAACAACAGCCGTCCCTCGGCATCGGTATTGAGGATTTCCACCGTAAGCCCCTGCAGGGTCTTGATGATGTCGCCGGGTTTGTTGGCCCGACCGTCCGGCAGGTTTTCCGAGGCAGGAACCAAACCCACCACGTTGATTGGCAAATCCAGTTCGGCAACTGCGGCCAGGGTGCCCAGTACGGCTGCACCGCCGCACATGTCGAATTTCATTTCATCCATGTTGGCGGCCGGTTTCAGGGAGATGCCACCGGCATCGAAGGTCAACCCCTTGCCAATCAGGACACAGGGCTTGGCCTTGCCACCGCCGTTGTATTCGATCGTAATCAGTTTGGCCGGTTGCTCACTGCCTTTGGAGACCGACAGAAAGGCATGCATGCCCAATTCTTCCAGATCCGATTCGTTCAGTATTCTGGCCTTGAGTTTTTTGTGTTTGGCTATTTCCCCGGCCTTCTCCGCCATGTAGGCTGGCGTACAGATGTTGCCTGGCAAATTGGCCAGATCCTTCGCCGTATTCATGCCGAGGGCGATGGCCTGACCCAACCGGATGGCCGCTTCCAGGGTGGAGGGGTCAGCTTCCAGGCAGGGAAACGCCAGTTTGTGCAGACGGCGTGGCTTGTCATCCTCCTCCTGTTTGAGTGGATTAAACCTGTAGGCCGCCGCCTCAAACAATTCAATGGCCTGGCGAACCGCCCACCCGGTGTCATAACCGGGGACGATAGCCTCATGCAACAGACTGACCGCCTGCCTGGCCCCACACTCATGAGCGACGCGGGCGGCAGCAGCGAGTGCCTTGCGATAACCGGCAGGATTCAATTCATCCTTTTTGCCGAGACCAACCAGCAAAATCCGCTGACTGGCAAATCCCGGCAAATGATTGATGAGCAGCACATCGCCCGGTTTTCCTTCAAGACCGTCCCGCTTGAGTAACTGGCCCAACAAACCGTCAAGGCTGTCATCAATCCTGGATGCTTCGGGTAACAATTTGCGTTTGGCCCGAAATCCCAGGATCAGGCAATCAGTTTCAACGGAGGTGGCCGCTGGGGCAAGAACAGAATAATCCATAAAATGCGATGGGCTATAAGTGGAGGAGGTCAGGGTTGAACCGGGTTACGGGCTGCGAATACCACCGACCGGTAACGGCCAATGGTTTCCCCGCACAGCAGGATCATGACATAGGCCAGACCCGGCAGCACACAGGACGGATAGTAGCGCAGCATTGACCCGGCATAGGACAGAACATCTGAGCGAACGGTGCCGGAATACAGGTAGAAGCCGACTTCCGAGATCAGGAATGCGGCGGAACAACCCAGCAGGGTCAATCCGGCCAGGGCAGGATTGAGCGGAGACCACTGGCGGCAGCCACCATACCGACCTGCCAGCCAAACCGCTGCATATGCTGGCAGCAGCAGGGCGTAGGCCGGTGTGAAACAATAACTGCTGATTCCGCCTGCCGTTACGGCCAGGACATCAATGGTGCCCGCCAGCCCCAGAAATCCGGCCAGTAATGCCGGGCGGGATGACAGGTAACCGAGCAGGAAAAAAACAGCCAGCGAGGCATCAGGCCAGAAGGCATGACCGTCGCCATAATGAAAACGGGTGACGCCCATCAGGACAGCCAGTACCGCGATGAATCCCCGGGTGATGGACATGGATGCAAATCTCGCTTTGAAAGTGTGCAGGATCACTTTACGATTTTCAGAACCGGTTTCCTGCGAACCGGCGGCCCGGAAGGAGGAGGAGCCTGCGGCTCTTCCCCGGTCACGGGAGGGTCTTCGTCGCCGTCATTTTCAGGCTCAAACACCATACCCCGACCATTCTCCCTGGCATAAAGGGCCAGAACCGCACGAATGGGGAACTCTACCTGCATGGGTTTTCCGCCAAACCGGGCAGAGAAACCGATATGGGTATCTCCCAGACTCAGCCCCTGTACGGCCCGGGCACTGACATTCAGGATGATGCGCCCGCTTTCCACAAACTGAACCGGCACATGAACCTCATCCAGTTGGGCATTGACCAGCATGTAAGGCGTGCAGTGATTGTCTTCGATCCAGTCATAAACGGCCCTGACCAGATAAGGTTTCAAGGGTGTCATGGCATTCCGTCAGAGGGTTGCTTGAAGGCTCATCAGTGTAGTTCCTTCCAGTACTCCTTTTTCAGTCGCCGGAAAACTACAATGAGGATCAACAGAAAAAATAATACATATTTGCCCAGCGGCAGCCGTTGCAACTGGCTGGGTTCTGCCACGTAGGCCAGGAAAGTGACCAGATCGCGGACGGTCTGATCGAACTCGCTCACCGACTGGCTGCCTGGTTTGACCAGTTTAAGACCGGTTATCACGCTTTCACCGTGTAATTCGCTCCGTACCGGTTCCTGGATACCCTGCAAGCCCCACAAAACATTGGGCATGGCAATATTTTCGGCTACGCGGTTATTGACGCCCAGGGGACGGGACGGATCGACGTAAAATCCCTTTAAATAGCTATAGACCCAGTCCCCCCCCCTCGAGCGGGCGACCAGTGACAGATCAGGCGGTGCCACGCCGAACATGGTCTCGCCGTCGGCGGGACTCAGGGCCGTTTTGAGGCTGTCGTGCAGTTTGGCATCGCCCAGCATGAACGTCTTGCGCATACCGGCCTCGCTCAGATCCAGATCCTTCTGAATGCGGGAATAACGCATCTGGCCCAGTGAATGACAGCCGGCACAATAATTGGCATACACGCCCGCCCCTCGCTGGATGGCGTCGAGGTCAAACACGTCAATTTTCACCGAACTGAGACCGGCGGTCTCCGAAGCATGGCCTCCGGCAGAAAAAAGTGCCAGACACAGGATCAGAAAGGCAGTCAGGTTTTTCATCGAAATTTGCGCGAGAAACCCTGCCCTTCGGGGCAGGGAGGGATAGCGCGTGACGCCTGGCGTCACCCTGTTCTCGCAACCTCCAACGTTGCTGCTATCTTTGGGTTGTTTTGAAAATTCCCGTACGCGGCAGACTTCCCCAAAACGGTGGCCGTATTTGTCACGGATGCCTTAGGCCATGCCACCGTTGACTTACGGCAAACGGAGCGGGTTGGGTTGGTTATCGCTTTGCCGGGTCAATCAGGCTTCAGGGATCATCACCCTCAAGCCCCTTCCCTTCTTCAGGGAGAAGGCGGTGTTGACCCGTTCTTTCCCTGTACGGTTTTCAGCCACGTCATGAAGGTCTGGTAGTAATTCGAGTTGGCCAGTCGCTCCCGGACTTGCGCCCATACGGTACACAATGTCCGGCACAGCCAGGCCTGTAACTGCGCCTGTTTTTGTTCCAGCCAGACCCGACCGCTGCGGTATGCCTCACTCTCGCGGATTGTGTGCCACAACCGGGTCAGGTTTTGCCAGAACCAGCCGTCACGCTCTTCCAGTGGCAGAACCGGTGCCCTGAGACGTTCGGGCAGGGGCAGCGTGACTTCCCGTTGCGAATACCAGGGCATCAGTACGAAGAAGCCAAAATAACCCAGCGAAAACACCCGTGCCCAGAAAGTATTGCCCGGAGTCACCGGTTGACCGCCCAGAACACCCAGCCCGATGAAACTGACGATGAATACCGCCAGGGCGATTTTGAATTCCATGCCGCGATAGCGGACGGAACGAACCGGGCAGCGATCCAGCCAGGGCAGGAAAAATAGCAGGACAATGGCCAGACCCATGGCCAGCACTCCGCCCAGTTTGCTCGGAATGGCCCGCAGTATTGAATAGAAGGGGGTGAAGTACCAGACTGGCTGGATATGTTCCGGTGTCTTCAGCGGATTGGCCGGTTCAAAGTTGGGAGGCTCCAGAAAATACCCGCCCCCCTCCGGATTGTAGAAAACCATGAAGGCAAACACGAACAGGAAGATACCCACTACCACCAGATCCTTGACCGTGTAGTAGGGATGAAACGGAATGCCGTCCAGCGGAATTCCGTCGGCTCCCTTGAGTTTCTTGATATCAATACCGTCCGGGTTATTTGAGCCCACGGTACGCAGTGCCACCAGATGCAGCACAACCAGCATGAGTATGGCCAGGGGCACGGCAATGACGTGCAGGGCAAAAAAGCGGTTCAGGGTGGCATCGGCCACGACGAAATCACCCCTGATCCAGGTTGCCAGGTCTTCGCCCACAAGGGGAATGGCACCGAACAGGGAGATGATGACCTGCGCTCCCCAGTAGGACATTTGACCCCAGGGCAGCAGATACCCCATGAAGGCTTCAGCCATCAGCAGCAGAAAAATCACCATGCCGAACAGCCAGAGCAATTCACGCGGTTGCTTGAATGAGCCATAAAAAATTCCCCGGAACATGTGCAGGTAAATCACGATGAAAAACATCGAGGCACCTACCGAGTGCATGTACCGCAGCAACCAGCCCCATTGCACATCGCGCATGATGTACTCAACCGAATCAAATGCCAGCAGGGCATCCGGCTTGTAGTGCATCGCCAGGAAAATGCCGGTAACGATCTGGTTGACCAGCACCACCAGTGCCAGCGAACCAAAAAAGTACAGGAGGTTGAAATTTTTGGGAACGTAGTATTTGGTGAGCTGCGATTCCCAGAATGCAATGACCGGAAGCCGTTCATCCAGCCACGCCAGCAAGGCTTTGCCTTTATCGTTTGCCATCGTTTTACCCCTTGTCTCCCTCACCGATGACAATCCGCGCATCGCTGACATACCGGTAGGGTGGAATCTCCAGATTGGAAGGAGCCGGAACTCCCTTGTATACCCGCCCCGCCAGGTCAAACCGTGAGCCGTGACAGGGGCAGAAAAAGCCCCCCTGCCAGTCGGAACCCAGATCAGCCGGTGCGACTTCAGGCCGGTACAGTGGTGAACAGCCCAGATGCGTACAAACACCGAGAGCTACAAAGACCTCGGGTTTGATTGAGCGGTGCCGGTTACGGCTGGAATCAGGCTGTTCGGAACTGTTGGAGGCAGGATCGAGCAATTTGTCATCCAGCCGGGGCAGTGCCGTCAGTACCTCTTCAGGCCGACGCAGCACCCAAACCGGCTTGCCGCGCCACAACACCCGAACCAGTTGCCCTGGTTCCAGTTTGCTGACATCCACCTCGACCGGTGCACCCAGGGCTTCGGCCCTGGCACTGGGACGCATGGAACTGACGAACGGAATGGCAGCCAGACCGGCCCCCACAGCTCCGATTACTGTTGCCGTTTGAGTGAGGAAACGGCGTTTGTCGTTATCAACGACTTCGCTTGTCATCGTTGTTCTCCGCAGAAAACTCCGGTTTTATCAAGGCACCGGATAGGGATAGCGGCAACCGCAGAGCGGTCGAATTTTTGGTTTGTTGCTTGAAGTCAGTATGACCGGTCAGGCGGCGACCCACACACGCAGGATCGCGGATTACCATCAATTGACGGTCAATTTCTTTGGGCGAGGGATTTTGTGTGAGAAAAGCAATCCGGTCAAGCCAAAATGCAAAATTGTTGCGACTGACCGGCCTGCCCTGTCACCACGCCGGATTTTTTGGCCGCCGGCCAGACTTTCACGCAGGTCAGATTGAACGCTTTACACTGTCGATCTTGCTGCATTCGGTTAATCTGCTCCACACCTGAATCCCGGTAAACCTCATTGATTTGCTGATTCATCGATTCACTTCAGTTGTCCGGTTCAGGCATCAATTTTTCCGATCCCGCCACCACCTTACGGCAGTCGCCTGGTTGCCCCATGGCCACAACGCCGTCGCCAAACTAAACCAACCCGAAATCCCCCGCCTGCAAACCCGGTTGGCCCGTCAGTATGAGTTGAAGACTGGCCGTACCGGCTCCGTTGCCGTCGGCATCAAAATAGAGCTTGCCGCTGGCGGTGTCATACACGAAGCGGTCATCGGCATCGCGGCCTGTGCTGGCACCGGGGGCGGCGTAGAAGCGGGTTGCCTCCAGCGCGGCCAGTTTGCTGTTGCCGACCAGGCCAAATGCCTCGGCACGTAATACCAGGCGGTCAACCCCCGGTTCAAAGCCAGCTATTTCCGGTATGCTGACGACCTGGGGCGATTCCAGCAAATACAGGTTACGGTCATCGAAGGCCAGTTTTTCCACCGTCTGCGCCAGGTCGCTGCCCAGAGAACTGGCTCCGCTCTGGCTGTCTTCAACCGAAAAGGCCCGGTTGTCGTTGTCGTAGCCCAGTTTGAACCGGCTCAGATTGGCCTTGAAT
>CAIVXW010000502.1 GCA_903910005.1 uncultured Methylococcaceae bacterium | reverse complement strand
GGCAAGGCGGGCGACCTGTTTGGAACACAGGTATTGGCGACCCGCGATCAGGTGTTGGTGTCGGCACCGGGCTATGACCGCGATGCCCTCAAAAACCTGGGCCGGGTGTATGTGTACGACGCGACAACCGCCCAGCTCCAGCAAACCCTGGACATGCCGGAACTCTACCCCGCCAGCCAGTTTGGCCTGAGCCTGGCGGTGTCGGGCAACTGGCTGGCAATCGGGGCACCGGGAGTGGCGAAGAATGATGGGCGGGTGTATCTGTATGCCTTTGAGAGTAATCAATGGACGCTGAAACAAACCCTCAAGGCGGTGAGCAAGGCGGGCTACTTCGGCACCGGGCTGGCCTTGTCGGATAACTGGCTGATGGTCGGTGCCCCCAAAGCCCTCCGCAGCGGCGGCATCAACGTCCGCAGCGGCCTGGTGTACGCCTACCAACGCAGCGAAACCCAGTGGAAACCCGCCGCCGCCAACGCCCTGCCGCTGCCGGAGGAAGGCCAATACCGCAGCGGCGCACTGGGCGCGGCACTGGCCCTGCGTAACGAAACCCTCGCCATCGCCGCCCCAAAGGTGACACTCCGCAACGACCAGGGCCGCAGCCTGTCGGACAGCGGACGGGTATACACCTGGAGCCTGGACGGCGTAACCCAAACCTGGCAAATCGAAGCCACCCTCGAACTGGACATGCCGTATCTGATCAACACCGGCGGGCTGTTTGGTTCCACCCTCAACCTGAGCGACGACGGTCGCTGGCTGGTCATCGGGGCACCGGGAGCCGATCAAAACCTGGTTCTGGACGGTGACAACCAGTTTGACATTGGCCGGGTATTTCTCTACCGCGTCGGCGGCCTGGGCTGGTCGCAGACCCAAATGCTCAAGGGCGAAGCGCGCTTCCTCCAGTTGGGCCGCACGGTTCACCTGACCCCGGACGAGTTATTCATCGCCGACGGCAAGGGCGGCGTAGGGGTTTGGCGGGTGGAGTGAGGAGAAAACCCTCAACCCCGGCAATCGCTGGAATGACCGCTCGACGCGGGTAAACTCGTTACCGCTATTTACCAAACCTGCAAAAAACGTGAAACTGAAAGTTTAGTTATACCTGACATCCTGTCAGCTTGACCGGAGAACACCATGATTCGAAACATTCAGATCGATGGCTTTAAATCCATTGTCTCGCAAACGCTGGAACTGGGGCGGGTGAATTGTTTCATCGGTGCCAACGGTGCAGGCAAAAGTAATGTTCTCGAAGCCATCGGCGTATTGAGTGCTTCAGCCAGTGGCAGGGTGGATGATGAATCCTTGCTGCGTCGGGGGGTACGACCGGGGATGCCCCGACTTTACAAAACATCGTTTGAATCGGCCAGCGTTCCGGTTCATATCGGTCTGAGTGTGCAGAGTGAGGATGCCAGTTATCGTGTATCCCTGTTGAATCCGCTGGAAAACCCTGAACCGGCGTGGTCTTTCAAAACCGAAAAGCTGGTATCCAGGGCTGAAGAAATTGTTTCTGACGGGGTACGTAACAGACGAAACCTGACACCCACATCGGGCTTGGCGGCATTGAAAATGGTGGAACTCGATACCGCCAACCCTGCCGCCGAGTTAATGAGTCGCTTGCAGAACTTCGCCATTTATTCGCCCAATACACCGACGTTACGTGCCATGGTAGGTGATCCGCAATCCCGCAACCCGTTGGGATTGTCCGGCGGGCGTTTGGCAGAGGCTTTCGCCGAGTTTAGAAAGTCCATTCTTGACCACGATGAAAACCTGCTGGATAGCGTATTTGAACTGGTGGACTGGGCCGCTGATATTCAAACCACCGTCTCTGCCGGGTCGCTGTTGTCACCCTCGGTAGCACGTACCAGGGAGGTTTTGAAATTCACCGACCGATTTATGCGCAAGAGCCGCAACACGCTGACGGCCTATGATGCCAGTGAGGGTGCGCTGTATGTCTTGTTCTGTGCGATTTTATGCCTGTCTCCCCATGCGCCCAGGTTGTTTGCCATCGACAACCTTGATCAGGCATTAAACCCTCGTTTAGTGGCTCGTTTGACGGCGAATCTGTCGGGCTGGCTGGCAATAAGTAATGCCAATCGGCAGTTGTTATTCACAGCAAATAACCCGGCCGTACTCGATGGCCTGGATTTGACTGACTCCGAAATACGGTTATTTGCAGTCGAGCGTAACAGTGAGGGACATACCGTTATACGCCGCATTGAAATCAGTGCTGAATTATTGGCGATGAATAGGCAATATCCTTTGTCACGCCTGTGGCTAACGGGAAATCTTGGGGCAATACCGAATGTCTGATCCCCGAATCGCGCTGGTGGCTGAGGGTCCAACCGACTTCATCGTGATTGAGGCGGCATTAAAAGCCATTTTGCAGCGTCCCTTTGTACTCAATCCGTTACAGCCGGAACCCACCAGGCCAGACATGGGTGGCGGCTGGGGCGGTGTATTCAAATGGTGTCAGGAGTTTCGTCAACGCGGCATGGCGAATATGGAGGCTGATCCAACCCTGAGCCATTTTGATCTCATCATTGTGCATCTGGATGCAGATGTGGCTGATAAAAAGTATGCGGATTGCGGGGATGCTGTCGTGCAGGCGGCTCTTGGGCTGCAACCACTGCCATGCGCTCAACCTTGCCCGCCACCCTTCAATACCGTGGCCGCGCTGGAAACCGTCATGCTGAGTTGGCTGGGTATCCCGGCAAACGGGCCGAAGAGTCTTTTTTGTATCCCATCAAAAGCGACGGAGGCGTGGCTTTCAGTTGCCACCTTGCCAGTCAATCATACCTTGCTGACAAACCTGGAGTGCTCTCTTGATATTGAGGCCAAACTTGCCGGGTTGCCCAAAGCACAGAAAATCCGCAAGACGGTGCGTGAATACAGAAATCGGGCGGAAACCGTGACATCGCAATGGGCGCAAGTAAAGGCCCATTGCACCCAGGC
>CAIVXW010000501.1 GCA_903910005.1 uncultured Methylococcaceae bacterium | reverse complement strand
GGCCGAGCGTTTTCCCGGGGTTTCGCCTTTACAGCAAATCCTGGAACGGGGGTATAGGGAAAAATTTGCTGCCGAAGGCCTGCCGGTGCATTGTATTGGCATTCTGTTCAGCGAACAGGCCCGCAATGTCATCGAGTGGGAGCATCTGTCCATTCCACCGTATACAGGATTTACCGATGCGTAAAAAACTACCCATCGGGATTCAAACTTTCCGTGAAATCCGCGAAGAAAATCACTATTATGTCGATAAAACCGGTTTTGCCCTGCGGTTAATCACCGAGGGCAAACATTATTTCCTCTCCCGCCCCAGACGCTTCGGCAAGTCGCTGTTTCTGGATACCCTGGCGGAATTTTTTGAAGGCAACGAACCGCTGTTTCGGGGTTTGTATTGCCATAGTCGCTGGGACTGGTCAATAACCTATCCGGTGATTCGGCTTAATCTGGGTCTGCGGCAACTGCAAAGCCCGGGTGAGTTGTGCAGACATCTCAATCAACAATTATTGGTCAATCGTCAGCAACTGGCGGTGGAGGCCGAAGACGACTTACCGGCAGAATACCTGCGTAAACTGATTACTGCCGCCCACGCCCGCTACGGCCAGCGGGTGGTGGTATTGGTGGATGAATACGATAAGCCCATCCTGGATAATCTGGCTGAACCGGAACGGGCCCGGGCGATGCGGGATCAGTTACGCGATGTTTATTCCGTACTCAAGGGCAGCGATGCCCATCTAAGGTTTGTGTTTCTGACCGGGGTATCAAAATTCAGCAAGGTGAGCCTTTTTTCCGGGCTTAATAATCTGAAAGATATTACGATTGATCCACGCTACTCCGCGCTGTGTGGCTATACTGAGCAAGACCTTGATACAGTCTTTGCTGAAGAACTGGACGGGCTGGATCGTGCCACTGTCCGTCGCTGGTATAACGGCTATAACTGGACGGGAGAAGCGGTCTACAATCCCTTCGATGTACTGCTGCTGTTTGACACACGCCAGTTTAACCCCTACTGGTTTGAAACCGGCACCCCGACCTTTTTGATTGAGCTTCTGGCCCGGCGGCAGTTTTATACCCCCACCCTGTCGCATCTGGTTACCTCAATGGAATTGCTGTCCTGCTTTGACGTGGACGACATCAGTTGTGAGGCACTACTCTGGCAGACCGGGTATTTGACCATCCAGCAGGTTGAAGAAATACTGCCGGGCCACCGGGCCTATACCCTCAATTATCCAAACCGCGAAGTCGAATGGTGCCTCAACAGCCATCTGCTATGGGCGTACGGTATCAACCAGAGCGATGCGGTTCAGCATACCCTGCGCTTGCCGAAACTGCTGAGGGAAGCCAATCTGACCGGCCTGGAGTATCATTTCAAATCACTGTTCGCCAGTATTCCGTATAACTGGTATACACAAAACGACATGGCCCGGTTTGAAGGCTATTATGCCAGCGTATTTTACAGCCACCTGGCGGCACTCGGGCTGGATTTACAACCCGAAGATGTCACCCATCAGGGCCGGATTGACCTGAGCCTGCGGTTTGAGGATCAAATCTATTTATTTGAATTCAAACTGGCCGAGCGTTTTCCCGGGGTTTCGCCTTTACAGCAAATCCTGGAACGGGGGTATAGGGAAAAATTTGCTGCCGAAGGCCTGCCGGTGCATTGTATTGGCATTCTGTTCAGCGAACAGGCCCGCAATGTCATAGAGTGGGAGCATCTATCCATTCTTCCATAAAATATAAGCGGGATTTTTGGCTAAAAAAACCGGTCTGCATCGCCCTGACCTCAAGTAATGGATTGGTCTATAATGTAAACGTTTTTAACCTGCAAATTTTCCTCGATTTTGAGCAATCCTGGCGACCATGAATACCCCTCCTTCCTTGTTCTCTTACCGAAAATACTGGGCCAGACGGTTCGGTACCGCCCCTCAACTGCCGATGAGCCTCGCCGAAATGCAGGCGTTGGGGTGGGATTCCTGTGACGTTATCATCGTAACCGGCGATGCCTATGTCGATCACCCCAGTTTTGGCATGGCCATCATTGGCCGTTTGCTGGAAGCGCAGGGGTTCCGGGTGGGTCTCATCGCCCAGCCCGACTGGACGGCTGTCGATGATTTCAAGACCCTGGGATGTCCCAACCTGTTTTTCGGGGTCACCGGCGGCAACATGGATTCCATGGTCAATCGTTATACCGCTGACCGGAAAATCCGTTCCAACGATGCCTACACCCCCGAAGGTGCCGCCAACCGGCGGCCGGATCGGTGTGTCACCGTGTATGCCCAGCGTTGCCGGGAAGCCTACCGGGAGGTTCCGATTATTCTGGGGGGCATAGAGGCCAGCCTCCGCCGCATTGCCCACTACGACTATTGGGCCGATCAGGTGCGTCGCTCGGTGCTGCTGGACGCCCGGGCAGATTTGCTGGTATACGGCAACGGCGAGCGGCAGGTGGTGGAAATCGCCCACCGTCTGGCTGCCGGTGAGACGGTGGGCCAGCTCACTGACATTCGGGGAACCGCCTTCCTTCGCAAAACCATACCGTCGACCTTCACCCTGATCGAATCAACCCTGATCGACACCCCCGGCCCGGCTGACCCGCCGCCCAATCCCTATGACGACGCATCGCCTGCCTGTGCCACGGCGACCGCCGACGCGGTTCCCGTGCGCCTGCACCGTCGCCTGACCAACCCGGGGCAGAGCGTCATCCGTCTGCCGTCCTACGCTGAGGTCAAGGCCGATCCGCTGTTGTATGCCCACGCCTCCCGCATCCTGCATCAGGAGACCAATCCGGGCAATGCCCGCGCCCTGATACAAAAACATGGCGACCAGGAGGTCTGGCTTAACCCGCCCCCGTTTCCGCTGACCACCGCCGAGATGGACGGGGTGTACGGCCTGCCTTTTTCCCGCTTGCCGCACCACGCCTACGGAACCCGCAAAATTCCCGCTTTCGAGATGATTCAGCATTCGGTCACCATCATGCGCGGCTGCTTTGGCGGCTGCTCGTTTTGTTCCATCACCGAGCATGAGGGCCGCATCATCCAGAATCGCTCGGAAGATTCGATCATCCGCGAAATTGAGACCATCCGCGACACCTCCCCCGCCTTTACCGGGGTGATTTCCGACCTGGGCGGCCCCACGGCCAACATGTATCGCCTGGCCTGCAAGGACGCTGCAACCGAGGCGGCCTGTCGCAAGCCGTCCTGTGTTTACCCCGGTATCTGCAAAAATCTCAACACCGATCACTCGGCCCTGATCCGGCTGTACCGACGCGCCCGCAACCTGCCCGGCATCAAGAAAATCCTGATCGGATCAGGCTTGCGCTACGATTTGGCGGTGACCTCGCCGGAGTATGTCAAGGAGCTGGTGACCCACCACGTCGGCGGGTATCTGAAAATTGCCCCGGAACACACCGAATCCGGCCCGTTGTCGAAAATGCTCAAACCCGGCATCGGTACTTACGACCGCTTCAAGGCCCTGTTTGACCGTTACTCGCGTGAGGCTGGCAAGGAACAATACCTGATCCCCTACTTTATCGCGGCGCATCCCGGCACCACCGATGAGGACATGCTTAATCTGGCCCTCTGGCTCAAACGCAATGGTTTCAGGGCCGATCAGGTTCAGGCATTTTTGCCATCGCCCATGGCCACCGCCACCACCATGTATCACACCGGCAAGAACCCGTTGCACCGTTTGAGTCGCAGCAGTGAGACGGTTTATATTCCCCGGCGCATGAAGCAACGGCGGCTGCACAAAGCCTTTCTGCGCTATCACGATCCGGAGAACTGGCCATTGTTGCGGGAAGCCCTCAAAAACATGGGACGGGCTGACCTGATCGGCAATGGCAAGCAGCATCTGGTACCGGCCTGGCAACCGCAGGGAACGGGCACTCAGCCGGAGGCGGCCCGCAAAGTCTCCGGAACCCGGCCTTTCAGGACACACCACCGCATAAAATATCCAAAAAACCAACCCTGAGGAGATTCATCATGTTCAGACTCGACATACTGGCAGCGACCCGCACCCTCGAAAAAACCATGCCTTTCATCCTGTACCGGCTATTGCTGTGTCTGGGAGTGGGGCTGACCTTCCTGCTGGCAACCCTGATCGGAGCCGGGACTATCATTGCCTTCAGCGCATTGGCAAAAAATTCCTCGGCCCTGGTCGGCGTGGGGGCCAGTCTGGGCTTTCTGGCCTGCGGCTACGCGGCCTATCATTTTCGGGCCGTCTGGTTCAGAGTGCTGACGGCCAGCCACCTGGCTTTATTGGCCGATCACGTCCGCCAGCACGCGGTTCCGGTCGGCAAGGCCCAGATTGGCCACGCCGGTCGGCGGGTATCGGCCTGTTTTCCGTCTGCGGCTGAACTCAACCGGCTGGATCAGGCCGTCAAGCGTTGCCTGATGGAGACAGTCAACCTGTATCCTCCGCTGAGCGTGACCCATCCCGGGCTGCAAAAAGCGATCAACCTGCTGGCAGGCCGCCTGTTTGCGGCCCATCACCAGACTGTTCTGGCCTGGCATTTTTACACCGACAGCCAGAATGCCTGGCACAGTGCCCGTGTCGTCCTGACCTGCCTGGCCGAACAGCGTCAGGCGGTCTGGCGTAACCGCCTCATCATGACCCTGTTCGAGTGGAGCGGATGGGCGGCGGCTTATTGGCTGATGCTGTATCCCACCGGCCTGGTGGCGGAATCATTGCCGGTTGCAGTCGGACTCTGGCAATACGTGTTTGCCTTCGTGTTTGCTTCGGCACTCAAGGTTGCGTTTCTGGAACCGATCAGCGAAACCACCATCATGGAAGGTATCCTGCCCCGAATACAGGCCGTACCGGCGCAGGATGCTGCGTTGACCGAACACTCCGAAGCGTTCAGATTGATCCGGGAACGGGAGCAGGAATGACGGGCCGGGGCATGAGCGGGCTGTGGGGAGGACGGAATGGAGGCGTGGGTTGGTGGTTGGTCGTGGTATTCACTTTGAGCGTGCAGCCACGGACAGTGAGTGATGGTATTGAGTGGGAGCCGGTGCCTGTGTGCCTTCCAATGCCCGGATAGATGAGGGCCGCCGGGCGGATCGGGGGTTGCCCCCATCAATTTCAGGCAACCGAGTATGATGGGAGCAGGGCAGGGGAGCGTGTTTGATGCGGGTAGCTGATTGTACCCGTTAGCGGACGTAACTCAGCCAGTCGGTGTGGTCATCCCGGCGTCCACCCACATAATCAAAGTAAAGCGATTGCAGTCGCTCGGTGATCGGGCCGCGTGAGCCGCAGCCGATGATGCGCCCATCCAGTTCGCGGATCGGGGTGACTTCCGCCGCAGTGCCCGTGAAGAAGGCTTCATCGGCGACATAAACCTCGTCACGGGTAATCCGCTTTTCGGTGACTTCCAGTCCCTGTTCGCGGGCTATCGTGAGGATGGTTTCCCGGGTGATGCCCTCCAGGGCAGAGGTCAGATCCGGGGTGTACAGTTTGCCCCGGCGGATGATGAAAATG
>CAIVXW010000500.1 GCA_903910005.1 uncultured Methylococcaceae bacterium | reverse complement strand
GGGATGCGGTCACCGGTCTGAAGCCGTACCACATCGCCGGGCACCAGCTCACGAGCCGGGACGGTTTGCACCTGCCCCTCCCGGAGTACGGTGGCCTGGGGTATGGTCAAGGCTTCCAGTGACTCCATCGCCCGCTCGGCCCGGTATTCCTGCACAAAACCCAGACCCATCGAACAACACAGGATAACTCCGATCATGGCAGGCTCCGCCCGGTACCCGGAATACACGGACAATGCCAGAGCAGCCAGCAAGGTCAGCATTGATACGTTCTGGAATCGGGCCAGCACCAGAGTCCGCACGGAGAACCGACGCGAGGCTGCGGCCACCACATTCTGCCCGGCCTCCCGCAGACGCGCCCCAGCCTCGCTCCGGGTCAATCCGTCCGGACGCGATTCAAGCAGCCTGAAAACTTCATCAACGCTCAGGGTATGCCAGGGAGGAGCAGTATGATCCCGGGGGGAATGCGGCGTGTACACGGTAATTGGGTCGATCACGGGAAGAAACGGGCCGATAGTATAACGTCTGTTCGGGTTCGGGATTGGGCAAGTGGGGCGGCCATCCTGGCCGCCGGTAGGTAAGGGGCGAGTGAACACTGCATGCTATCCCCTGTCCCCTGTCCCCTGAACGACGACAGTCGTTCACAATTAGTGATAAACTGGGCGCGGTTGCCCGCTACTGTGCTGGCCTGCCTTGCCATCTCGCGGTTACGGGCAGGTCGGCTCAGATCAAGGGCTTGCCAAAGACCCGTCCCGTCAATAACAGCAAACAGTTGAGGAGTTCAAAATGATCCATTCCGTGCCCCGTTCCCGACAAACCGGTTTTACCCTGATGGAACTGATGATCGTGGTGGCTATCGTCGGTATTCTGGCGGCTTTTGCCGTCCCCGCCTACCAGGATTATCTGGTTCGCGCCCGGGTGAGCGAAGGCCTCAATCTGGCCGAACCGGCCAAGGCCGTGGTGAGTGAAAACGCCCTCACCAGTGCGGCCAGTCTCAGTCTTGGCTGGAAAGCCCCGGATGCCACCGCCAATGTGGCCAGCCTGAGCCTCGACGCCAACAACGGCGAAATCAGCATCACCTACACCGCCGCAGCCGGTAATGGCAGCCTGATCCTTGTTCCCTACTACACCAGCAGGGCCGCCGCTGATGCGGCACCCGCCCCCACCGCCCTGGTGGCGGGTGCCCTCCCCGGCGACATCATCCAGTGGGCCTGCAAGGCGGCGGGAAAAAGTTTTGCCATCGGCTCGACCGGAACCCTTCCGGCTCGCTACGCACCCGCCAACTGCCGCTGATTGTGGTGCCCGCCAGGCCTGGCTTGAAAATCGACCCGATCATCCCAACCTTGCAGTCATCATCAATCACTTCACGGGAAACCCCAATGCGAATGGATAAACTGACCGGCAAATTTCAATCGGCCCTGGCGGATGCCCAAAGTCTGGCCCTGGGTCACGACCATCAATTCATTGAACCGGTTCACGTACTGGCAGCCCTGCTGGATCAGGACGGCGGTACCATCAAGCCGCTGTTGCAGCAATGCAGCGTCAACGTGAGCCAGTTACGCAGTACCCTGACGGATACCCTGAAACGAATGCCCCGGGTGGAGGGTGTCGGTGGCGATGTGCAGATTTCCGGTGAACTGGCCCGTCTGCTCAACCTGACCGACAAGCTGGCGCAAAAACGGGGCGATAGCTACATTACCAGCGAACTGTTCGTGCTGGCCGGTCTGGAGGACAAGGGCAGTTTACAGGACGTATTGCAAAAGGCGGGGCTTCGGCGCAACACGCTGGAAACCGCCATCGCCAGTCTGCGCGGTGGCCAGAAGGCTGACGATCCCAACGTGGAAGAACAGCGTCAGGCCTTGCAAAAATACACCATTGATCTGACTGCCCGGGCCGAACAGGGCAAACTGGATCCGGTGATTGGCCGTGATGACGAGATTCGGCGCACGGTGCAGGTGTTGCAACGCCGTACCAAAAACAATCCGGTACTGATTGGCGAGCCGGGCGTGGGCAAGACGGCCATTGCCGAAGGTCTGGCGCAGCGTATCGTCAACGGCGAGGTGCCGGAGGGGGTCAAGGGCAAGCGTCTGCTGGCTCTGGATATGGCGGCCCTGATCGCCGGTACCAAATTTCGGGGTGAATTTGAGGAACGGATGAAAACCGTACTCAACGATGTAGCCAAACAGGAGGGGCGCATCATTCTGTTCATAGACGAACTGCATACCATGGTCGGGGCCGGCAAGGCTGAAGGTGCCATGGATGCCGGCAACATGCTGAAACCGGCCCTGGCCCGGGGTGAACTGCATTGCATCGGGGCCACCACCCTGGACGAATACCGTCAGTATATCGAGAAGGATGCCGCCCTGGAGCGGCGCTTCCAGAAGGTGCTGGTGGATGAACCCACGGTGGAGGATACCATCGCCATCCTGCGCGGGCTGAAGGAAAAATACGAAGTGCATCACGGCGTCACCATTACCGACCCGGCCATTGTGGCAGCGGCAACGCTGTCGCATCGCTATATCACGGATCGCAACCTGCCGGACAAGGCCATTGATCTGATTGATGAAGCCGCCAGCCGTATTCGCATGGAGATTGATTCCAAACCGGAGGAAATGGATAAACTCGACCGGCGTCTGATTCAGCTTAAAATTGAACGGGAAGCCCTGAAGAAGGAAACTGACGAGGCCTCGCGCCGACGGCTGACGGCATTACAGGAACTGATTGCCGAACAGGAGCGGGAGTACGCGGAACTGGAGGAAATCTGGAAGGCGGAAAAGGCCGCCCTGCACGGCACCACCACCATCAAGGAAAAACTGGAACGGGCCCGGCTTGACATGGAATCTGCCCGCCGTTCCGGCGATCTGACCCGCATGTCCGAACTTCAGTACGGCGAAGTTCCCAAACTGCAAAAGGAGCTGGATCTGGCCACCCAGGCCGAAATGCAGCAAACCAAACTGATGCGTAACAAGGTGACTGACGAGGAAATTGCCGAGGTCATCTCCAAATGGACCGGCATTCCCATCTCCAAGATGCTGGAAGGCGAGCGGGAAAAATTGTTGCAGATGGAAGCGGCACTGGCCCGGCGGGTGGTGGGCCAGCAGGAAGCCATTCGGGCGGTATCCGATGCCATTCGCCGGGCACGGGCCGGTCTGGCCGATCCACGTCGTCCCAACGGTTCCTTCCTGTTTCTGGGGCCCACCGGTGTTGGCAAAACCGAGTTGTGCAAGGCACTGGCCGGGTTTCTGTTTGATACCGACGAGGCCATGGTACGGATTGATATGTCGGAATTCATGGAAAAGCACTCGGTGGCCCGCCTGATCGGTGCCCCGCCCGGCTATGTCGGTTACGAGGAAGGCGGCTATCTCACTGAAACCGTACGGCGGCGTCCCTACAGTGTCATCCTGCTGGATGAGGTGGAAAAGGCCCATCCCGATGTATTCAACATTCTGCTCCAGGTTCTGGACGATGGCCGTCTGACCGACGGGCATGGCCGCACGGTCGATTTTCGCAACACCGTCATCGTGATGACATCCAATCTGGGTTCTGACCGTATTCAGGAACTGGCTGGCGAGGAGAATTATGCCGCCATGAAGGGGGCCGTCATGGAAGTGGTGAGTTATGCCTTCCGCCCCGAATTCATCAACCGGATTGATGAGGTGGTGGTGTTTCACCCGCTGGTCAGGGAACAAATCCGGGCCATCAGCCGTATCCAGACCGGCTATCTGGCGCAACGCCTGGCCGAACGCGGG
>CAIVXW010000499.1 GCA_903910005.1 uncultured Methylococcaceae bacterium | reverse complement strand
TGCCATTGGGTCGGCGAAATGCCGGCGTCCGCAATCTCGAAATGCAGCCAGTTATTGATGTTCTTGAGTTTCAACCGACAGCCATCCCCTGTATCCTGGGCGGGAAATTCCGGATCAAATCCGACGTCGGCACCGTCTGCCCGGTAAAAGAACTCACAGTAGATACCCAGTCGGGTATCCGGCCAGACTTCCTTCAGAAACAGGCTTTCACCCCAGCCAGGATGAGCGACGATTACATCAGGGCGAATCCCTTCGGCTTTCATCCTGAGGGCAGCCTTGAAGGCGGCCTCTCCCCGAATGACCTTGGTTTCAAGGTCGGATACCCAGCGGTGTACCGTTGGACTGGTTCCCTTGTCAGCCTGATACGCTACCAGACGGATATTTTGCCAGGAACCGGGGGCATTTTTCTGCATGGTAAAGGCATAGACCCGGTGCTTCGGGTTTTTGGCCAGGGTGGGAGCAAGGTGTTTGAACTGGCCGGGAAAATTTTGATGGACAAACAATATACGCATGGGGAAACCGTGTGTTACGAAGCGGCAGTCAGTGTAGCAGTAACCAGAGTAATGTCATCCCTGAAATCGGTTTGACCGGAGAACTGAATCAGCGCGTCCTGTAGGTGTGCAAGGGTTGCCTCGGGAGCAGGATCAGGGTTATCCATAAATACCTTAACCAGACGACGGACACCAAAAAACTCACCGTCTTGACGCTGGGTTTCGACCACCCCATCCGTGTAGAGTAACAGCCGGTCTCCGGGTTCAAGAAGGGTGGAACACTCGTCAAAGTTAACCAGCGGGTGTACACCGAGAATCATGCCCTCCGCGTCCAGTTCCTGATACCCGCCTGATTTCTTTCTGGAGAGCAAAACCCTGTTATGACCGGCATTGGCGTAATACAGGGTTCCGGTGGTGAGATCAAGGCGTAAATAGAACATGGAAATGAACAGCTCGGCATTGCTCAAGTCCTCATACAGCAATTCATTCAATACGCCCAACACATAGGCCGGGGAATAATCCGGGCGGATACTGTCGGTCAAATACAGACCGGCCCTCAGGGCACTACGCAACTCGGTCATGATCAGGGCCGCCCCCACATTGTGTCCGGATACATCGGCAATAACGATATCCAGCCAGTCTCCCCGGTAAAAATAATCAAAATAATCCCCACCGACCCGGGCCGCTGACAGGCAGAGTCCGGCAAGTTCGATGCCGGGAAGTTTGAGGGGCTTTTTTGGTAACAGCGAGGTTTGAATCCGTTTCGCTATATCCAGTTGATGCCGTTCCTCGGACATCACAAGTTGTTCGGTTACATCACTCTGAATACCTACATAATGGCTGACCAGTCCGTCCGGATCACGCACGGGCGACAATAGCAACTCGTTCCAGAACGGAGTTCCGTTTTTGCGGTAGTTACACAGGAGCAGTTTGCAGGAAGTACCACGCTGCAAGGTATCGCGGATGGTTTTCAGTGCCGCTGGCTCGGTCAAGGGTCCCTGCAGAAGACTGAGGTTTTTACCGATCAATTCATCCCTTGCATAACCGGAAATCGCACACAGGGCAGGATTGGCGTATATCACCGGAAATCCGGACTGCCTGGCATCACAAATGGCAATTCCAACACTGGCGGCTTCCATGGCCCGCTCCTGGGTTCTTAAAATGTCATCCACCTGCTTTTGCGCGGTAATATCCTGATCCATGCCGCGCCAGCCAATGATGCGTCCTTCGGCATCCAGCAGGGGTTCACCGCTGGATTGGGTGTAGACTTCGTACCCGTCCCGGTGCAGGTAGCGATTGATGACATTATGGAATGATCTGCAGGCCGGATCAGTTACCGAACCGGCATATTGCCAGTAGTCCCGATCTTCGGGTGTCAGCAGCGACAGATAGTGTCTGCCCAATACTTCTTCCGGTTGCAATCCCAGAATTCGACTGACCGCCGTGCTGCTCCAGGTATAACGCCCGGCTGCATCCTGTTCCCACAGCCATTCTCCCACCATATCGGCCACGGCCCGGAATCGTTCCTCACTTTGACTCAGAGCCTGCTTGTCCTGCATGCAGGCGGTAATATCCCGCTGCACGATCAGGTTATGGGTTATGTCGCCGTTGATGTCACAAATGGGAGCAATCATCTCGGACGCCCAATACCGCTGCCCATTCTTTTTGTAGCCCATTACATCACCCAGCCAGACCCCACCGAGCTGCATGATACGCGACAGGCGTTGATAGTCTTCGGATGTGCCGAAATCTACCTGGGTTACTCCGGGTTTTTTCCCGATCAGTTCTTCGGCGGTATAGCCGGTCAGGTCTTGACAGGCCTGATTGGCGTAGGTTATCACCCCGAGTGAATCAGTCAGCAGAATGGCATTGAGACTGTGTTCAAGCGCGCTGGACGGCAGCAGCATGGTGTCTTTTTTTAACGCTTCACCTTCCGCTTTTCGGGCAATTCCGACAAACCATTGATGCCGTCCCTGATGCAGTTCCTCCATGCTCAAATAAAGCGGTAACAGATGACCGTTTTTATGGCGGCCTGTTACCTGGATTTTCCGATCAGCCAATACAGGTTCAAGGGTTGGGTATTCTGTCTGATCAGGGGTAATCAAGGCTCCATTGCCGGAGGGCACCAACTGTCTCAGGTTGACGCCTGAAACATCTTTTATTCCATAGCCGAACAAGGTTTCCGTCGCCGCATTGACGCCACGAACGTTGCCACTGTCATCACATACAATGACGGCTTCCTGTAAGCTGTCAATCAATGTTTGTAACCCGGAACCCACCGGATTGACAAAACCATTTCCCGGCTGCTCTGGTGCGCCAATAGCCTCAAGGCATACAAAAAGAAAAGAGGCTTCGCCGAATTCGACGACCCGACTGAAATAACCCACGTTGATAAACCCGTTTACGGTCGAGTTAAATCGGGTTTCTCCGGTAGGTTGGATAGACAGGTTTTTGATCAATCGATCCCAGTCACTTGACTGGTTGTGCTGCAACTGGTCGGCTGAGTAGCCAGTCAACCGCTCCGCGCTGGCATTGAGGGCCAACAGATACAGATCGGGAAGCCGCAGCAGGCAGGCAGCCTCGGCAATATGTCCAACCAGAACCGTCAGCAGCGAATCCCTGCCGGTAATCGAGCTGTCGTACAGTGCAGGGGCTGGGAGAATCTCAGAAGGGGACGGGGCCGTAGCGGGTTTCAACCTGGAAGTTTTGGTAGACATGAAGCGGCTTGACGATGGACTCGCTGGGTAGTGGGAAAGTGACCAAATCAAAGACCCCGCCAAGGGTACGTCCTGCCGCATGGAGGACTCCTTTGAATAGTCCGGCACTAACCCCCGTCAGCACATTTTGCTCAGTGCTGGTGAGCAAAATGTTTTTTGGTATTTCCAGCCAGCCTAAAGTCAGGTTCGAACTCGCAACCGTTAATTTCTTGCTGACTTGATCAAGATACCCAATACTCTCGGCATGACTGGTGCCATGCATCAATGAGGCTGTGAGTATAAATACCCCAAAAATAGTCTTCATCACATAACACCTGAGCGGAATTGAGAATGCCTGAAACAGGCCTGAAGGGCGTATGGCCCTTACCAGGGCAATTCCTTGCCCTGAAAATCCAGAAATTGCCCCGAATGTTCCAGGCGGAATCCGTCGATGACTTGTCTCAGACCGGCAACGCTTTGCTGGGGTAAGGTGGGTGCATTGGCACCGCCCATATCGGTTTTAACCCATCCGGGATGTAGGATCAGAATACCGATGCCCCGGGGTTTCAGGTCAATGGCCAGGCTTCTCAATGCAGCGTTCAAGCCTGCCTTGCTGGAACGATACATGATTGAACCCCCTCCCCTGTTGTCAGCAATACTGCCCATCAGACTGGTGAGGGTCACGATCAGTTTACGTGATCCGGATTGAAGTTGGGGTAAAAAGGCTTCCGCCATTTTGACCGGAGCCAGCGTATTTACCGCCAGCACCGTGTGCCATAGGGAGTAGTCCATCTGGCCAAAGCCATTGCTTTTGCCGTCACCATAAACACCGGCATTATTGATGAGAATATCGATAGGTTGGGCGGATAACTCGCCTGACAGCCGGTCAATGGCATTGAAGTCAGTTACATCGAGCGATCGAAGGAATACGCGCTCCCTGAATATGTGTGCGAGGCTTGCAAGTTGCGATGCGCTGTCCGGATTACGGCAGCAGGCAATGACAGTCCAACCGGCCTGGGCGTACTGTTGGGTCATCTCCAACCCCAAGCCCCGATTGGCTCCGGTAATCAACACGGTGTTACTCATGGCGAATCCTGCAACTGATGGCTAATAAAAAAGCCTGGATGAAGCTATCATCCAGGCCAATCTATACTTCTACCGCACAAGACTGTTACGTCTTGATGCTTTCTGGTTTTTATCTGGTATCACACAACCCCGATCAAGTCGGGATTAGTGAAGGCAAACTCACAGACTGGGGGCAGAAACCGGAGCAGACAGTCTCTGCTTGTCGCCATCAGTAGAGTTACCGCAGCCAACAACAGTCAGCGACACCATCACCAGGCTTACGATGCAAAGCAGCTTTTTCATCAGATCCTCCTCAATTTCAAAACTTTAAAATTTTAGTTGGTAGTGCATTTTGCACGGGTGAATTTATAAAGAAATTTCGCCCAAAATGCAAGAGGCAACCTGCAATCCGACGTCGATTTGATGCGAACTCGGGGGAACCTCTCACCGCCGTGTGCGGGTCATGCTTCCAGAATTTCGAGACCGGCCGAGCCGTCTGAGTGTGCAATCGGGCCATCGGTGCCACTGAGACGCAGGGATTCCAGACGGAGAAAGTCATGAATCGCTCCGTCAGCCAACTGCGATGGAGCGACATTCCTGAGGGCTCCGAATATGTTTTCGAGCCGCCCCGGACTCTGCCGATCCCAGATTTTCAGCATCTCCTTCATGGCTTGTCGCTGCAGATTTTCCTGTGAACCACATAAATTACATGGAATTATGGGGAAGTTTCTGATGGCGGCGTAGCGGGCTATTTCCTTCTCCCTGCAGTAGGCCAAAGGCCGAATGACGATATGACGCCTGTCATCGCTAAGCAACTTTGGTGGCATGGCTTTCAGGGTGCCGCCAAAGAAAAGGTTCAAAAAGAAGGTCTCGAGTATGTCGTCGCGGTGATGACCCAGGGCTATTTTGGTAATGCCGTTCCGGGCCGCATACCCGTAAAGCAATCCACGCCTCAATCGCGAACACAAGCCACAGGTTGTTTTCCCTTCAGGCACGACCCGCTTGACCACACTATAGGTGTCCTTTTCAATAATGTGGTAGGGAACACCCAACCCGGTAAGATAGCGCGGCAATACATCCTCAGGAAATCCAGGCTGCTTTTGATCCAGATTGACCGCTACGAGATCAAAGTTAACCGGCGCGTGACCTTGCAGACTTATCAGGATGTCCAGCAAGGTGTAGGAATCCTTGCCACCGGACAGGCAAACCATGATTTTGTCACCTTCCTGGATCATGCCATAGTCCTTGATGGCCTCCCCCACCAGTCGGCGCAGACGCTTGCGTAACTTGTTATACTCGTAGCGTTGTTTTTCGCTTAATGAGAGCGTATCACTATCCGTCATGGCGTCGAAATACGAGACTGGCATTGGTTCCACCAAACCCGAAACTATTGGACATGACCACATCCAGTTTTGCCCCATCCAGCCGTTGCGTAACAACAGGTATACCGACGGCACCCGGGTCAAGTTCTTCAATATTGGCAGAAGCGGCGATGAATTTGCCCTGCATCATCAGTAGTGAGTAAATCGCTTCATGTACTCCTGCCGCTCCCAGTGCGTGCCCGGTTACGGATTTTGTCGAACTGATTCTGGGTACATTATCGCCGAATACTTCCCTGACGGA
>CAIVXW010000498.1 GCA_903910005.1 uncultured Methylococcaceae bacterium | reverse complement strand
GCGATTCCGCCTCACTACTTCTGGCCTGGCGGGGTATCTGTCCGACCGGTCAAGACCTGCCTGATCCGGGAAAATTTTCGCCGACCGCACGGCAAGCCTTGGTCAGACCCGGTTTTTTCCTTAAAATCCCCGACTTCACCCGACACTGCAACACAGGCTTATAATGGGAATCATCGCCCTGGGATTAAACCACAACACCGCGCCCGTTTCGATCAGGGAACGCCTGGCCTTTCCGACCGAGCGACTGGGGGCAGCCCTGCAGGCCTTGACCCGGTTGCCCGCCATTGAGGAAGCCGCCATCCTTTCGACCTGCAACCGCACCGAATTATACTGCGGAACCCGCGTCACCGGCACTGACACCCTGGTCGACTGGCTGGCCGAAGCCGGACACCTCAAGCCGGATGAATTCCGGCCCTACCTCTACACCTACGCCGATACCGCTACCATCCGCCACATGTTCCGGGTTGCAGCGGGTCTTGACTCAATGATCCTGGGCGAACCCCAGATTCTGGGCCAAATGAAAACGGCCTACCAAACCGCTACCGAGGCAGGAACCCTGGGTAAAACCCTGGGGCGGCTGTTTCAATCAACCTTTACTGCCGCCAAAAAGGTGCGTACCGACACCGCCATTGGTTCCAGCCCGGTCTCGGTTGCCTTTGCAGCGGTTCGGCTGGCGCAGAGCATTTTTGACGATCTCAACCGGCAAACGGCCATACTGATCGGTGCCGGTGAAACCATTGAACTGACGGCCCGACACCTCAGTGAACACCGGATTGGTGAACTCATCATCGCCAACCGAACTTACGACAAGGCCCACGCCCTGGCAACCCGGTTCAACGGTTTCGCCATTTCCCTGGCCGAATTGCCACACCATCTGGCCCGGGCTGACATCATCGTTTCGTCGACCGCCAGTCCCCTGCCCATCCTGGGCAAGGGCAGCGTTGAAAGTGCCATCAAAATTCGCCGCCACAAACCGGTTTTCATGGTCGATCTGGCGGTGCCCCGTGATATCGAGCCGGAAGTCGGACAACTGCGGGATGTCTATCTCTACACGGTCGATGACCTG
Source organism: uncultured Methylococcaceae bacterium (assembly GCA_903910005.1). Classification (GTDB taxonomy): domain Bacteria; phylum Pseudomonadota; class Gammaproteobacteria; order Methylococcales; family Methylococcaceae; genus CAIVXW01. The sequence goes on along the minus strand of CAIVXW010000498.1, from coordinate 5,555 downwards.
CGCAATACGGTCGAGGAAAATCTGAAAACCCGGCAGGAAGCAGCCAAACAGGCGGAGGAAATCATTGACATCCAGGTGGCGCATTTCCTCTCCTGGCTCAGGGTGCAGGGGGCCAGCGACACCATTCGCGATTACCGGCAACAGGCAGAAATCATCCGGGATGAAGTCCTGCAAAAAACCCTTGCCGGTCTGAAACAGGGCCAAACGCCGGAACAATGCCTGGAACTGCTGGCCCACCGTCTGACCAACAAACTGATCCATGCCCCGAGCATCCAGATCCGTCAGGCCAGCATGACCGAACGCCACGATCTGGTGGCCGCCGCCCGTGAACTTTTCCAGTTGCAGGATTCTTCCATCCAGTGAAACCCTCAATCCGTCACAAACTTGAACATCTCTCCAACCGCTTTGAAGAAATCACCGCCCTGCTGGCCGAACCCGAGGTACAGGGCAATCAGGATCGGTTCCGCGCCCTGAGCCGTGAATATGCCCAGCTCAATCCGCTGGTGACCTGCTTCAGGACCCATCTCGCTACCCTTGACAGTTTGCAGTATGCGGAAAGCCTGCTGCAGGATTCCGACCCGGATGTACGCCACCTGGCCCAGGATGAAATACAGGATTCCCGCCAACGCATTGAAGAGCAGGAGCAGGCCCTGCAGATACTGCTGCTCCCGCGTGATCCCAACGACGACCGCAACATTTTTCTCGAAGTGCGTGCCGGTACCGGCGGGGCAGAAGCGGCCCTGTTCGCCGGCGACCTTGCCCGCATGTACGGTCGTTATGCCGAACAACAGGGCTGGAAAAGCGAAGTCATCAGTGAAAGCGAGGGCGAACACGGTGGCTACAAGGAAATCGTCATCCGCATCAGCGGTCAGTCGGTCTATTCCCGACTCAAGTTTGAGTCGGGAACCCACCGGGTACAACGGGTTCCGGAAACCGAAACCCAGGGGCGTATCCATACCTCGGCCTGCACCGTGGCAATACTGCCTGAAGTGGAGGAGGTGGAAATCGACATCAATCCGGCCGATCTGCGCATCGATACCTACCGGGCATCGGGAGCTGGCGGACAACACGTCAACCGTACCGAATCGGCCATCCGCATCACCCACATCCCTACCGGTTTTGTAGTGGAATGCCAGGACGAACGCTCCCAGCATAAAAACCGCGCCCGGGCCATGTCACTGCTGCAATCCCGCATCCTCTCGGCCCGACAGGAACAGCAGACCGCTGAAATCGCCGCCTCCCGCAAACTCCAGGTTGGCAGCGGGGATCGCTCCGAGCGGATTCGTACCTACAACTTTCCCCAGGGTCGCCTGACCGACCACCGCATCAACCTCACCCTGTATAAACTGGATGCCATCATGCTGGGCGAACTCGATCCGATCATTGATCCACTCCTGAGTGAACACCAGGCCGAATTGCTGGCCGGATTGGCGCAGACCTGAAATGTTGACGGGTCAGACCTGCCTTTCCAGTTGGGCCAACGCGCCCAGCAAGGGTTCCTTTTGCTGCTCCACGCTGTCTGCAATCCGGAATTGCGCCAGAGCCCGGTGCAGGTTCTGATCCGGATGGGTCACCTTGAAATAAATATTTCCCGCCAGGTGATCGGTCAGGAACCGAAGCCCCAGTTCGTAGGGTATCAACCGAATGGCGTCGTACCAGTAATGACGTTCTCCGGGCGTGGTAAAACGCAGACTCTGCGCGTGGTAGGCCTGTAGCAACGGAATGCACAGGGACAGATCGAAAGCCGGTGTACCCTGCTCGTTGCGTCCGCAACAGGAGCGCACACAATCCCCCAGATCGTAGTGCGGCAGGCCCGCCTTGACGGTATCCAGATCAATCAGGCTGACAACCCGGCTACAGGCCTGATCGAACAGCAGGTTGTCCAGTTTGGGATCGCCGTGGGTGACCCGTTCCCGCAAGTCCCCACGCAGACGGGCCGCCTCCAGCACGGCCGCCCGACTGCGTCCGGCCTCGGCCTGAACCATCGCCTGCTCCAGTTCGGCGGTGGTGGATGCCACCTGCCGACAGACCGCATCATAGTGTTCGAGATAGCGGGGCGTGACGTGAAATCCCGGCAGGGTATCCTGCAAGCAGTCGGTGGCCAGATCGGCAAACAACGCATGAAACCGGCCCAGGCCAGTGCCAACGGCCCGTGCCTGCTGCGGTGTGGTCAGGCGAGCCAGGCTACGGGTTTCCGCCAGGTATTGCAGTGCCCGCCACAGGTGGCCGGCCTCATCAATCAGATGATCCTGACCGGTCAGGGTCAGCCGCAGGTGCGGAATACGTAGGTGACGACGGGATTGCGGCAGGTTGCGGCGATGGGCCAGCAAAACCCGGTAGTTGGCCAGAATGGCGGCGGGATTCGGCAGCACCCTTGAATTGAGCCGCTGCAATACGAAACAGTCGCCAGCAGGGCCCGTGACCTTGAAGGTATCATTGATAAGTCCCCGGCCCAGCGATGCCAGTTCGGGCGGGGACGCAGTGCGGGTAAACTGCCGGGCGGCCCAGTGGGCCAGATCGGGAATGCTCACGGCGAAAAGTCAGGCTTGCCGTGGGTAATTCCCAGAGCCTCGCGGGTTTTCTGTTTCTGTTTCTCGCTTTTGCGCAGCAACAGATAAACCGCCCCGGCCCCGCCGTGAAATTTGCGGGCACTGTGAAAGGCCATGACTTCCGGAAACAGCGGCAACCAGCGGGCCAGATAGCTTTTCAGCAGCGGCTTTTGTTCCTTGTTGTTGCGGCCCTTGCCGTGACTGATCAGGGCCGAACGCACATCATGATGCAGGCAATCCGCAATGAAACGGAACAATTCGTCACGGGCCTGTTCCACGGTAAAGCCATGCAGATCCAGCATGGCTTCAATGTCATAGCCGCCCTGTTGCAATTTGTGAAAGACACCATGCTGAATACCGTCCCGGCGAAAACTGATGATGGCTTCCGGATGCACAAACTCGACAAACGCCGTAGGCAGGCGATTGGCATCAAAGGCCTGGTTGCGCTGGGCCGCCTCACGCCGGTAATCCTGACCCGGCGTAGAGCGGGTTCGGGTCGGGTGGAGCCACAGCGGTTTCTGTTGCAGCGGTATCACATCCGCCGTTTCCTGGCGGAACAGGTTGAAATCATCGTCGCTCATGCGGGTACGGCAAGGGGCTGCCTAAAACTGCGGTTTGTTCTGGGCCGAATCATAACGCTGGAGGCTGTCCAGAATCTCCCTTTTGGCTTCATCGGCATCATACCAGCCTTCAATCCTGACCCAGCGTCCCGGTTCCAGATCCTTGTAATGCTCAAAGAAATGGGCAATCTGGGCCAGATGGGATTCAGGCAGGTCACGGAACGAATTAACCCGGCTGTAAAGCGGAGTCAGGCGGTCGTGGGGAACGGCAATGATCTTGGCATCACTGCCGGCTTCATCGGTCATTTTCAGCACGCCGATGGGGCGGCAGCGCACCACGGAACCGGTCAGTAACTTCCACTGGGCAATCACCAGTACATCCACCGGATCACCGTCCAGTGAGAGGGTGTGGGGCACGTAGCCGTAATTGCAGGGATACTGCATGGCGGTTCCCATGAACCGATCCACGAACAGTGCGCCCGTCTCCTTGTCAACCTCATACTTGACCGGATCACTGTAGGCCGGTATCTCGATGACTACGTTGATGTCACTGGGTACATTCCGCCCGGAACTTACTTGCATCAAAGACATGGAAACACAACTCCTCAATAAAATGATATGAAGGGTGACAGTATACCCGCGAACGGCGAATCCATCACCACTGGATCGGCCCGACCTTTCCCCTGCCTTCTGCCCGTCCGCTTTGGTATAATGCCGGGCGTGTATCCAGGCCCCCCGTCCGGGGTGCCCTACACCCTCCGCCGGGGTTGTCACCGAGACAATCCCGTTCCCTTTTCACATTCGAGGTTATTCCTGCTGTGAGCAACGCCTATCTTTTTACCTCTGAATCGGTGTCGGAAGGTCATCCTGACAAAGTCGCCGACCAGATTTCCGATTCCATTCTTGATGCCATCCTGACCCAGGACAAGTACGCACGAGTGGCCGCAGAAACCCTGTGCAGCACCGGCATGGTGGTTCTGGCGGGTGAAATCACCACCACCGCCAACGTAGACTACATCGGTGTTGCCCGCGACACCATCAAGCGTATCGGTTATGACAACACCGAATCCGGCATCGACTACAAGGGTTGTGCCGTACTGGTGACCTACGAAAAGCAGTCACCTGACATCGCCCAGGGCGTTGATCGGGCCTTTGACGACAATCTCGACCAGGGAGCCGGTGACCAGGGTCTGATGTTCGGTTATGCCTGCAACGAAACGCCGGTGCTGATGCCGCTGCCCATCTACCTGTCGCACCGACTGATGGAACGTCAGGCCCATCTGCGTCATACCGGTCACCTGTCCTGGCTGCGTCCCGATGCCAAGAGCCAGGTCACCATCCGCTATGTCAACGGCAAGCCGGATTCCATCGACACGGTGCTGATTTCCACCCAGCATGCCGCCGACGTATCCAACGAGGCCATTGAGGAAGCGGTGATTGAAGACATCATCAAACCGGTACTGCCGCCGGAACTGATGAAGGGAGAAATCAAGTACCTCATCAACCCGACCGGACGTTTTGTCGTCGGCGGCCCGCAGGGGGATACCGGCCTGACCGGTCGCAAAATCATCGTCGACAGCTACGGTGGTTCAGCCCCGCACGGCGGCGGTGCCTTCTCCGGCAAGGATCCGTCCAAGGTGGATCGCTCGGCAACGTATGCGGGCCGTTATGTAGCCAAGAACATTGTGGCGGCCGGTTTGGCGGATCGCTGTCTGGTACAGGTGTCTTACGCCATCGGTGTAGCCCGCCCGACCAGCGTGATGGTGGAAACCTACGGCACCGGTAAAATCAGCGATGAGCGCATCACCGAGATGGTCAATGAATTTTTTGACCTGCGTCCCAAGGGCATCGTCAAAACGCTTGACCTGCTGCGCCCCATCTACAAAAAAACGGCGGCCTACGGTCACTTTGGCCGGGAAGAACCCGAGTTTACCTGGGAAAAAACCGACAAGGCGGCTGAACTGCGTGCCGCTGCCGGTTTGCCACCGCTCTGATAAACCGCAACCGGGAACCTGATCATGCAATGGGCTGATGTGTTGGCGGATCCTTGTCTCCGTAACCTTCCCTATAAAATTGAACTGGATCGTTATGGGAATATCATCATGAGTCCGGCCAGTAACCGGCATGGGCACCTGCAATTCTGGGCAGGCTATTTCCTGAAAACCCACCTGGGTGGAAATGTCATGACTGAATGTTCAGTCAACACGCCCGAGGGTGTCAAAGTCGCCGATGTCGCCTGGTGTTCCCCCGGATTTACTGGCCGCTACGGTTACCAGACCCCCTACCCCGTGGCTCCTGAAATCTGTGTGGAAGTACGTTCACCGTCCAACTCACAGGAAGAAATGGCGGGCAAGACAGCCCTCTATCTGCAACAGGGGGCACAGGAAGTCTGGATCGTCCTGGAAACCGGTGAGGTACGTTTTTTCGGGCCGGACGGTGAACAGTC
>CAIVXW010000497.1 GCA_903910005.1 uncultured Methylococcaceae bacterium | reverse complement strand
TTCGGCGATGCGGGCTTCCAGCCTCAATTCGGCTTCCCGGATTTGCCCCTGTAACCGCAACTCCGCTTCCTTGATGTCGCGTCGCAGGTTTTGTTCGTGTTCAGCCACTTCATTTTTGGTGGCCAACTGCTTTTCAACAATTTCTGCCAGAGCCCGGGTCTGGGCTTCTGCCTGCTGTTCGGTAAATCCACCGGCCCGCAGTTTACTGGCATATTCATACGTGTCCATAATAAGGGTGACCATCGGCTTGCCTCTCTGCGTATCAATTTTTGCGGCACAGGCCCGCCTCCCGTGGTTACAACTCGACACCGGTAATCTACCGGGGCTGTGGCCAGGCTACCGCAGGCTCTGCCTTTTAACTCATTTTTGACCCTTCTTGCATGACTCCGCCCCGCTTCCCTCATTCGTATCCGTTTGATCCGGGTTATGGCTATCAACCCGCTGATCTGCTGGCTGTGCCCCCCCCCGACTACCCGGCTGATTTTGCCGCGTTCTGGCAGGCGCGTCATCAGGCCGTCCGTTGCCTCGATCCTCAACCGGTGCTGACGCCGACCACCTGGCCACACCCGGATTATGCGGTGATGGATCTGAGCTATCACTCTACTGACGGGTTGGTGATCGGCGGATGGGCTTTGCTGCCCCGGAGTGGTCGTATACGTCAGGGTTATGTGGTCGGTCATGGCTACGGCGGACGTGATGCGCCTGATTTTGACCTGCCGGTTCACGATGCGGTGCTGCTGTTCCCTTGCGTGCGGGGTATTTCCCGCAGTCGGCATCCGCCGATTTCTGATAATCCGGCCTATCACGTCCTGCACGACATCGACAAACGGGATCGCTACATTCTGGGCGGCTGCGTAGAAGATTTGTGGCTGGCCGTTTCAGCCCTGCTGGCACTGTTTCCAGACACCTTTGGTCATGTCGGCTATCTGGGGATCAGCCTGGGCGGCGGACTGGGGGCACTGGCCCTGCCCTGGGATGAGCGGATACAGCGGGGCCATTTGAATGTGCCCAGTTTTGGCCATTATCCCTTGCGTTTGCAATTACCCACCTGTGGCAGTGGTGATGCGGTCAGACGGTATGAGCGGGAGACAGGTCACGTGATGGAAACCTTGCAGTACTACGATGCCGCCTCCGCTGCCCGCTTCATCACTCAACCGGTGCATGTCGCGGCGGCCCTGTTTGATCCCTGTGTGGCTCCGCCCGGCCAGTTTGCCATCTACAACGCCCTTCCCGGACCCAGGCAGTTGTTCATGCTGGATGCAGGTCATTTTGAGTATCCCGGCATGTCGCATCAGCATGCCCTGCTGAAGCAGGAATTGTCCGCCTTTTTCGAGACGTTATGAAACGTGAATATTTTCAGTGGTATAGCCACCGGATGCACCGCACCATGGAACTTCTGGTATTCGGGCACGCCGGTGCCAAGGTTTTGGTATTCCCCACACGGGAGGGCCGGTTTTACGAATACGAAAATCTCAGGATGGTTCAGGCCATTGCCCACAAAATTGAGGCCGGGCATTTGCAACTGTATTGTGTGGAGGGATTGGCTGACGAAACCTTTTATTCGTTCTGGCGGCATCCGGCTGACCGGATCAGACGGTATATGTTGTTCGAGGACTATATCCTGAGCGAGGTAATGCCGCTCATACATACCTTGAATGATCATCCCTGCCTGATTTCGCACGGGTTGAGCCTGGGTGCTTTTTACGCCGCCAACATTGTATTTCGGCATCCGCACCTGTTTGCCAAACTCTGCGCCTTCTCAGGCCGGTACGACCTGACCCTCAGCGTGGAGAATTTTGGCAATCTGTTCGATGGCTACTACGATGACCTTGTTTATTTCAATACCCCGTGCCATTTTCTGCCCAATCTGTGCGACCCCCAGCGTCTGTCCGCTCTGTCCCGGGTTGATATCGTGCTGGTCATTGGAAAGGACGACCCCTTTCTTGAAAACAACCGCTACCTGAGCCGAATTTTACGGGACAAGGGCATCCGTCATACCCTGCATGAGTGGGACGGACGAGCCCATCAGGGCTACTACTGGCGCAAGATGGCTCCGCTTTACCTCTAACGTCGGTTGTGTCCCCCTCCTGCATTCCCCATTCCCCATTCCCCATTCGCACCGGCCCCGCGCCTTATCCCGGATTCAGGTTACCTCCAGCAGGGTCTGCCACAGACACTTGCCGCCACTGGCCTGATTGATGCGCTGAAGTTTGGCCCGGTGGGCCTC
>CAIVXW010000496.1 GCA_903910005.1 uncultured Methylococcaceae bacterium | reverse complement strand
TTGATTCGACCTTTGGCAATCCGGACTACCGTCACAGCAAGGGCTACAAAAGCCCGGTCTATTTTTCGACCATCAATCTTGATATTGATTTGAAGCGAATTATAAACCCCTACATATATACCTTTTTCATGCCATTGATGATTATCCTCGGGATCAATCTGATGATGGTATTCTGGGTGCCGCTGGATCAGTTTGCTCCCCGGATCAACGCCACCCTGTCAGCCTTGATCGGCATTCTCCTGTATCACATGTCCCAGAAAAATTCATTCCCCAAAGTGGGCTACTCCATGATTGCGGATAAGTATTTTCTACTGGCTTATGTGTTTGTCGTCATGATGATCTTTTCCAACATGACGACCCAGCGCATGATGTCGCAGGGTCTGAAGGAACAGGCGAAGCAGTGGAATCATCGAATGAGCATTGCGGCCTTTATACTATGCTTCAGCCTGTACGGTCTGTTGACGGTCTGGTCGATCTATCGACAAGACTGAAGCCATCGCTGATAAATTTCCGCATACCAGGATGCTCGCAGCCTTATCCTTCGCACTCTATCTCTGTCTGGGACTGGTCACGGGTCTGCTGTCCGGTCTGTTCGGCATCGGCGGCGGGGTGATTATCGTGCCGTTGCTTTACTGGGGATTCGCTCTGCTGGGTTTTCCGGGCGAATCGCTGATGGTGATGGCGGTGGCAACCTCGCTGGCCACCATCATTCCCACCTCAATCGCTTCCGGGCTGGCACACCACCGGCGGGGTTATGTGGATTGGCCGTTTGCCCTCAAACTGGCTCCCGCCATTTTGCTGGGCGCGGCGGCAGGTGCCAATCTGGTGCAGGTGTTGCCGGTCACCCTGTTCAAACTGGTGGTTGCCCTGTTTCAGGTGGGGGTGGCGATTACGCTACTGGTTCCCGTCGCCACCGGCTCGAACCAGCCCGTCCGCCGTATCGGCACTGGCCTGATGGTTGTGGCCGGGTGGCTGACCGGGTGTCTGTCAGCCCTGGTCGGTATCGGCGGTGGAACCCTGAGCATTCCCTTCATGCTCTACTGCGGGCTTTCCCCCCGCCACGCCGTTGCCACCGCCAGTGTGTGCGGTTTTCCCATTGCCCTGATGAGCAGCGGGGTATACCTGCTGACCGGCTGGAATCAACCCGGTTTGCCGGACTGGAATCTGGGCTATGTCCATCTGCCGGCCTGGCTGGGCATTGCCCTCGCCAGCGTGACCACCGCCCCGCTCGGTGCCCGACTGGCCCATCGTTTGCCGGTGAGCCGTCTGAAACGCTGGCTGGGAGGGATGGTCGGAATGGCGGGGACGAAATTACTGATGGACACCTTATTGCCTGAATAAGCCGGGGCAGGCTCTTGTGATTCACCGATTCCAGGGGTATAAGCCCCGCCATACCCGACCACCGCTAACGTGAATTCGGGATAAGGCGCGGGGCAGGTGCGAATGGTGAATGGCAAATGAGGGGATGGATTGCGGGTTGGTATGCCGTACTCACTCACCACTGATCCCTCCGAACCTTCAGGATGACCGCGCTACCGGCATACCACTCGCCATTCACCACTGAGCATTCACCGTGTCCTTAACCCGAACTGACCTTACTTCCACCCGGCCGTTTGCCATGAATCCACCTCGCATTGCCCCCTTGTCGCCTCATTTGCAGGTTTACCGCCTGCCCCCGACTGCCCTGCTCTCCATCAGTCATCGCCTGAGCGGAATTTTTTTGAGTCTGGGGGTTTGTCTGTGGCTGGTTTTACTGATATTGCTGGCCTGGAACCCGGCCGTCCATGACCGGCTGCAATCCCTGCTGCTGACCCTGCCGGGGCGGCTTTTTACCGGGGGTTTTGTGTTTGCCCTGTGTCTGCACCTGGTTCACGGTATCCGCCACCTGCTCTGGGACATGGGTCTCGGTCTGGAACGACAGTCGCTGAATCGTCTGGCCCTGGCCGAACTGGCGGCCACCGTGGGTCTGTTCCTGGTCTGTATGGCATCGACCTTGCTGCCATGACCGTTCTCGTTTCAACCGGAGAGGATCATGAATTTCCGTTCATCACTGGCCAACGCCCGGGGATACGGCTCGGCCCGGCGTGGTACGGCCACCTGGCTGTGGCAACGCCTCACCGCGCTGCTGCTCATTCCGCTGATGGTCTGGCTGAGTCTGGTACTGGTACGCTGGCCCGGCACGGCAGCCGTTCCGGCCCGGGCATGGCTGGCCGATCCCCTGCATACGGTACTGATTTCAGCCACCCTTCCCCTGCTGATCCTGCATGCCCATACCGGGTTGCAGACCATCCTGGAGGATTACGTCCATTCCGCCTGGCTGCGTTTCAGTTTGCTGCTGCTGATCCGCAGCAGCATGCTGTTGCTGGGAACAGCGGCACTGCTGGCCCTCTGGCATATCGAAATGGCAGGTTGACATGAGTACGGCCTATCCCCTGGTTCACCATTACTATGACGCACTGGTGGTCGGAGCCGGCGGGGCCGGTCTGCGGGCTGCCCTCGGACTGGCTGAAAGCGGGCTGCACACGGCCTGCATCAGCAAGGTTTTTCCCACCCGCAGCCACACGGTGGCCGCCCAGGGCGGTATCAGTGCCGCGCTGGGCAACATGGGCGAGGATGACTGGCGCTGGCACATGTACGATACCGTCAAGGGCTCGGACTGGCTGGGCGATCAGGATGCCATCGAATTCATGTGCCGGGAGGGCATCTCGGCGGTGCTGGAACTGGAACACTACGGCGTGCCGTTTTCCCGCACTGCCGAAGGCACCATTTACCAGCGTGCCTTTGGCGGCATGACCACCCACCAGGGGGCCGGTACGGCACAACGTACCTGCGCTGCTGCCGACCTCACCGGTCACGCGATACTCCATACCCTCTATCAACAATCCCTGAAACACCGGGTTGAATTTTTCGTTGAGTATTACACCCTCGACCTGATTATGGACGCCGGCGTTTGCCGGGGCGTGCTGGCCTGGAACCTCAGGGACGGTACCCTGCACTGGTTTCATGCCCACACCACCCTGCTGGCAACCGGCGGTTATGGGCGCTGTTACTTTTCCTGCACGGCTGCCCATACCTCGACCGGCGATGGTTGCGGCATGGTAATCCGGGCCGGTTTGCCGCTGCAGGACATGGAATTCGTACAGATTCATCCAACCGGTATCTACGGGGCCGGTTGTCTGGTAACCGAGGGGGTGCGTGGCGAAGGTGGCTACCTGACCAACGCCGACGGTGAACGCTTCATGCCCCGCTACGCGCCCAAAGCCAAAGACCTGGCTTCGCGTGATGTGGTCAGCCGGGCCATGACCCTGGAAATCCGGGCCGGTCGGGGAGTTGGGCCGGACAGGGATCACCTGCATCTGCATCTGGAACACCTGGAACCGGCCCTGATTGAGGAACGCCTGCCGGGGATCAGCCAGACGGTCAAAATTTTCGCCGGGGTCGACGTAACCCGCGCACCGATCCCGGTCATCCCGACGGTGCATTACAACATGGGTGGCATTCCGACCACCCGTCACGGTGAGGTCATCACCTTGGACGGCCAGGGCGATGCCGTTGTACCCGGCCTCATGGCCATCGGCGAGGCCGCCTGTGTCTCGGTACACGGTGCCAACCGGCTCGGCTCCAACTCACTGCTGGATCTGATCGTGTTTGGCCGCGCCGCTGCCCGGCAGGTGGCCGCTACGATCAGGCCCGGGCAACCCCACAAAACCGTAACCGCCGCGCTGTGTGACCCATACCTGACCCGCTTTGACCGCCTGCGCCACGCCAATGGCTCACTCAAAACGGCAGCCATCCGGCTGGACATGCAGAAAATCATGCAGGCCCATGCCGGTGTGTTCCGTACGGGTGCATTGCTGGAAGAAGGTCTTGGCCGCATGCTGAACACCCTCGCTTCCTTCGATGAGGTTGCCATCAGCGACCGTTCACTGATCTGGAATACCGATCTGGTGGAAACCCTGGAACTGGCCAACCTGCTGCCACTGGCAACGGTGACCCTGGCAGCCGCCCTGGATCGCACCGAAAGCCGGGGAGCCCATGCCCGCGAGGACTTCCCTGAACGGAATGATGTCGACTGGCTCAAACATTCGCTGCAATGGCTGGATCACAACCGCCGCCTGCGGTGTGGCTATCGCCCGGTGCATCTTTACACACTGACCGATGAGGTCGACGTCATTCCGCCCCAACCCAGGGTGTATTAACCCCAGAGGAAGCCCGTTCATGGCACAGTTCAACCTCCCGTCCAATTCCACCGTCAAACCCGGTACGGTGCATCCCGTGCCCGAGGGCAAGGGACCGTTCCGCCGCTTTGAGATTTATCGCTACGATCCTGAATCCACCGCCAATCCCCGGCTGGATGTCTTCACGGTCGATACTGGCACCTGCGGCCCGATGGTGCTGGATGCGCTGATCCGGATCAAGAATGAAACCGACAGCAGCCTGACCTTCCGTCGCTCCTGTCGTGAGGGGGTGTGTGGTTCCTGCGCCATGAACATTGACGGCCGCAACACCCTGGCGTGTACCCTGGCCATCGAGGACTGTCAGGGCGATAGCGTCCGTATTTTCCCGTTGCCGCATCAGCCGGTCATCAAGGATCTGGTACCTGATCAAACGCATTTTTTTGCCCAGTACGCCTCAATTCAGCCCTGGCTGCAAACCCGAAGCCCCACACCGCCGGATCGCGAGCGGCGACAGGGGCGGGAAGAACGGGCCCGGCTTGACGGGCTGTATGAATGTATCCTCTGCGCCTGTTGCTCTACCGCCTGCCCGAGCTACTGGTGGAACGGCGAGCGTTACCTGGGGCCTGCCAGCCTCCTGCAAGCGTACCGCTGGATTGCCGACAGCCGCGACGAAAGCACCGGCGAACGGCTGGATGCCCTGGAGGATCCGTTCAAGTTATACCGTTGCCACACCATCATGAACTGTGTACAGGTATGTCCCCGGCAACTCAATCCGGCCAAAGCCATCGGCGCAATCAAGGCACTGCTGGTTGAGCGACAGGGCGGCTGATGGATCAGCCCCCCATTGAGTGGCTGTGCCGCCGGGGCATGAAGGAACTGGAACTCCCCCTGCGCCGCCATCTCACCTGCGTATATCCCGAGGCAAGCCCGGAAGAACGGCAACGCTTCCGCCGATTGCTCGGAGAAGCCGACGACGACCTGTGGAACTGGCTGTACGGCCCGCCGACAATGCCTGCCCCTGACGAGTATCAATCCCTTGTCCGGCAACTCCTTACCCCCCCTGCACCTGACGCTTGACGCCTCGCCCGCCCTATGCCACTGGCTTCAGTCATTGCACGCCAGCGGCCTGCTGGCCCTGACGGTCACTGAACTGCCACTCTGGATGCGGAGCCTGTTGCTGCTGGCGGTGTGTGCCAGTTTTCTGCTGCTGAACCATCAGCAGAAACGTCAGGTCGGCGGCACCCTCCTGCTGGAACCGGACGCGACGGTGACGCTGGATTATCGCGACGGTACCCGCCTGCATGGCCCGCTGTTACCGGAACACAGCGTTTCAACCCCCGCCCTGGTGATCCTGCAATTCGGCACCGGCTGGAAAAGCCGATCAATCCTCATCAGTCGCGACGCCACCGATTCGGAGCGTTTTCGTCAACTCCGGGTCACCCTGACCTGCCTGCCCCGCCGTGGTCACTTCCCCGGCCTGTAGGTCGTGACGTGCCCGGATCAGCAGAAATGGACGGTTCCGTTACCCCTGACCCGCCATTCCGCTCCCCTTACCCGGAATTGGCATAATAAAAATAACCGCTATACTCCCCCCCAACGACCACCCCGCCCTTCGGGCACCCCGCCCAAAATTCCCCTCCGTTGGAGGGGTGGCAGGCGCAGCCTGACGGGGTGGTGCTGTTAACCGACAGTCCACCAGGCCGATGGACACCGTGCGTTGGTTGATATCCTGAGGCATCATCGGGTCAATACAGCGGAATTTCGGCTATTCCCCCCGCATCACGGTATCACAATCCGGCTGTGGCCTGCGGCCAGACGCCGAACCTGGATGCGGGTGCCGATGCGGTCAGTCATTTCCCGTACATGCGAAATAACACCGACTTTGCGGCCCTGGGCGTTCAGGTTATCCAGTGCGTTCATGGCAATATCCAGGGTTTCTGCATCCAGGCTGCCAAAACCTTCATCAATGAAAAGGGATTCCACCTGAACGCGGTGCGAGGACAGGGAGGCCAGTCCCAGTGCCAGGGCCAGGGATACCAGAAAGGTTTCTCCGCCGGAAAGCGAGTGTACCGACCGCACCTCGTCTCCCATGTCCTGGTCAACTACCATCAGGGCCAGCCTGTCGCTGACCCGCTCCAGTCGGTAGCGGCGGGCCAGTTGTTCCAGGTGGCGGTTGGCATAACCCAACAGGATGTCCAGTGTCATTTGCTGGGCGTAATTACGGAATTTGCGCCCGTCTGCCGACCCGATCAGTTCATTCAGCCGACTCCAGACACGCAGGGTTTGCTCCCGAGCCGCTACCTGCTGATCCAGCTCGGTTCGGCGTATTCCCAGTTGGTCGTCCTGTTGCAGGGCCAGGCTGATCCGGGCCTGATCGGCCAGCACCGCGTCGCGTTCAGCCGTCTGGCTGCTTTTCCGCTGTTCAAGTGTTTCCCGTTCTTCAGGGCCGGGGCGGGATTGTTCCAGGCTGTCCCGCTGCGTCCGGGCTGCCTTGTGCAGGGCTTCGGCTGCCACATTGGCATCGTCGATGCGCTGGAGTGCCTGGCGTTCGGCCTGAAGCCAGTCCGTGCCGTTCTGCAGCAGTTCACCCAGGCGTTCCGGCGTCAGCGGCGCCGATGTTTGGGCGTGATGCTGGAGCCACTGCCGTAACGCCTGTTCGGCCGATTGCCGGGCAGTCTGGCGGGCCGTGAGTTCACTCCGGGCCGCTTCAGCCCGGGTTTTTTGCCGGGTGTAGCCGGTTTCCGCCGCTTGCCGGGCGGCTTGCTGCCGGGCCAGTGCCTGTTCTGCCGTTTCAATCGCGGCCTCAAGTGCGGTTTCGCAGTCGCCGACCGCTTGCCCTTGCAGCAGGGCTTTTCGCTCGGCTTGGCGTTCCTGTAACTGCGCTGACAGGTGTTGCCAGCGGGTCTGAACTTCCTCCAGACGCTGCTGCGACAGGGTGAGTGCCTGCTGATGCAGGTCGCTGTCGGCCCGGATGGCCGCACAGTCACCGCTCAGGCGGTTTTTGTCATCAAGCAGCCGGGCACAGGATGCAACCGCATCGGTCAGTGTCTGCTGAAATCCGGCCGGATCCCGCTGCCAGTCGGTACGCCAGCCGGATTCCGGCATGACCGTGTCCAGCGGTTCCAGCCAGGTTTGCAGGTTTTGCAGGAGTTGATCGTGCCGGGTCTGACAGTTACCGAGAGCGTCCCTGGTTCGTTCCAGGGCATGGTTGGCCTGACTTTCCGCGTCGCGGGCTTCGGTTAGCCGGACGAACTGCTGATCGCGCTGCTGCCGTATGGCGTCCTGCTGGCTCACAATCAGTCGCCAGGCTTTTTCGCTGGTCTGAAACAGTTCCAGTCGATGGTGCAGACTGGACAGGGCCTCGGTGCAACCCGCCTCCTTGCTGCTGTCGGAAATATGGGCCAGATCGGCCCCGGCCGGGTGCGACAGCCAGAGTTCATCCAGTTGTAACAGTATCTGGTTTTGGGTTTCAAATTCCACTTCCCATATCTGTTGTTGTCTGCGGTTAAATTGGCACAGGCTTTCTGCCGTGGTTTGTTCCTGCTCAAGGCGACGGCACTCGCTTCGCAGAAAATCCACGTCCTGTTCCAGAGTACCCAGCAGGTTGTCCAGAGCGGTTGTCCCGGCCGGGTCGGGGTGTTCCAGTGCGCCACAGACCGGACAGGCTTCCCCGGCCCGGAGCTGCTGGCGCAGTTCGCGGGCAGTCTGGGTGGATGCCAGTTCGGCCATTTTGAAGGCGCGTTCGGCCTGGGCCAGGGCGGCCTGGACGGTGGGCAGGTTGTCGCCGATCTGTCGGAGTGTCGTTTCAGCCTGGAGGATTTCCGCGTTGCTGGCCACCGATTGCCGCTCAATGCTTTGCAGCAGTTCCAGACAGACCCTGCGTCTTTCCCAATGCAGCCGGGCATCCTGCAGGTACTCACGCCGAGCCTCCAGTTGCCGGCTCTCCAGCCGGGTGCGTTCCATTTCCTCGGGGGTCATCGGTAGTACGATCTGGTTCAGTGCCTGTTCAAGCCGGGCCAGTTCGGTTTCAGCCGCAATGCGGGTTTGTTCTGCCGCATGGCAGGCGGTTTGGTCGGTCTGGCTCCGGGTTGTCAGTTCAACCAGCCGGGTTGCTTCCTCCTGCAGGCTTTGCCACAGGCTGTTGGCCTGTTGCAGACGGCTCTCCCAGTGCGACCAGGCCTCCACCAGCGGTTGCAGGGTGGCCTGATTTTGCAGGCGGGTTTCTACTGCCGTCAGGGTCTGGTTCAGTGCCGCATGCCGTTCTGCCTGTTCTGCCAGTTGCAGGCTCAGTTGGCTGACCTGCCGTTCCGCCTCGGCACGCTGAGCCTGCCAGTCGGCCACCTGTTCGGTCAGGGTGGCGATGGCCTGATCCAGGTTGCGGGCTGCCGCGATGGCGGGCCGGGCCGATTCGCGCTGGTGGCGGGCCTGTTCCAGTTGTTGCTGCCCGGTATCCACGGCGCGTTGCTGCTCCTCCAGCCAGCGACTGGACTCTGCCAGTTGCTGGCCAATCTGCCCGACCTGTTGTTCAGCCTGCTGCACCGCCTCCCCTGCCCTCTCTGCATCATTCAGCAGTGGTCTGGCGTCCTGCACCGATTCGACCTGGCGGCAGTAATCAC
>CAIVXW010000495.1 GCA_903910005.1 uncultured Methylococcaceae bacterium | reverse complement strand
GCGATCGAAGCATGATCGGGCCCTGCCGGAAGGCGGGCGATTGTGGGCGTCGGTCAAAAGTGACGAACCGATGGGACAAATCGAGTTCAAGATGCCGGCTCGGAACAATCAACCGGAACGGACGGTGCGCCAGCAGATCTGGGTGCGTACCTGCCAGATTTCGGACGCTGGCTGGACACCCAACGGGCCAAATCGTAGCCTGGACACCGTGCAAGCCATAAGCAATTAGCCTGCAAGCGAGGCTGCCAAATCCGCCGGGCATTCATGGTTTTGGTAGCCGCGCAAGGCCGGTGCAGCGCGGCAGGGTAGTCATCTGGATCGGGCTTTAGTGGTGGTGGGCATCAGGTGGGTCACCCGACGGGGCAAGCGGCCTGGTTCGAGGTAACGGCCAGGCTGAATCCCCGGCTACCCGTTGCCCAGTTCCTCCTGCACCACAGCCGCCAGCCGTTCTGCCAGTGACTGTACCTGCCATGCGTCGGGGCCTTCCACCATCACCCGAATCAACGGTTCAGTGCCGGAAGGGCGCAGCAGTACCCGGCCCCGTCCGGCCAGTTCGGTTTCGATGTCGGTTTTGGCCCGGATGATGCGCGGGTAGTCGTCCAGCCGAACCCGTTGCCTGATTTTCACGTTGATGAGGGTCTGCGGGTATTTGGTCATGGCCTGTTTCAACGCATGCAGGCTGCTGCCGCTGTGGTGCATGGCTTCCAGCACCTGCAGGGCCGCCACAATGCCGTCACCGGTACACAGTTTGTCGCGGCAGATGATATGACCGGAACTTTCCCCGCCCAGGCTGCTGTCGTGTTGCAGCATCATCTCCACCACATAACGATCCCCCACCGCCGCCCGTCTGAAGCCAACGTCGATTGCATCCAGGGCGTGTTCCAGCCCCAGATTGCTCATCAGGGTTCCGATGACCGGCCCGCTGAGTTCCCCCCGGCCGAGCCGGGCCCGGGCCAGCATGAATAAAACCTGATCGCCGTCGACGACTTCACCGCGATGATCCACCAGAATGAGACGGTCACCGTCACCGTCGAGGGCAATACCCAGATCAGCCTTGAGTGCCAGCACGGTACGACTTAGCGTGTCAGGGGCCGTTGCACCGACCGCATGGTTGATATTGAGACCATCCGGTTCCACACCGATGGCGGTCACCCGTGCCCCGATTTCGGTGAAGACACAGGGAGCAATGTGATAGGTGGAGCCGTGGGCACAATCCACCACGATGTGCAGCCCGTTGAAATCCAGCCGGGCCGGAATGGTACTTTTGCAAAACTCGATATAGCGTCCTTCGGCGTCGCGGATGCGGGCTGCCTTGCCAATGCGGTCAGAACTGACCGTCGTCATGGTTTCTGCCAGTTGCGCCTCAATTTGCAACTCCAGATCATCCGGCAGTTTAAGCCCGTCCGGCCCGAAGAATTTGATGCCATTGTCATAATAAGGATTGTGGCTGGCACTGATGACGATACCGGCCCGGGCGCGGAACGTACGGGTCAGGTAAGACACGGCCGGCGTCGGCATGGGGCCGAGCAACCGGGTATTGACACCGGCGGCTGACAACCCTGCCTCCAGGGCTGACTCAAACATATAGCCGGAAATTCGGGTGTCCTTACCGATCAATACCTCATGATTGCCGGATTCACGGGCAAAGACCTGCCCGGCCGCCCAGCCCAGTTTGAGAACGAAATCAGGGGTAATGGGATAAACGCCTACGGTGCCACGGATACCATCGGTTCCGAAGTAATTTTTTTTCATGCTGTAGATCAGAAGGAAGAGGAGATTAAGGTGAATTCAGGCGAAGGCTGAGCGGTTGAGGGACTGCCTCAGCCTGTTGACTTGCCCTGTGCAGGACGAAAATTGATCTGTTGCGGGGGAGGGCGATCGGATACGGCGTACCGGCCTGGCAGAGCCTGGCACTGGCGGTATTGAGCTATCGTTACTTCAGGCTGATGGCAGTTATTCCGGCGATTTTCTATACATCTCAACCAGTTCCCGAAGACACCCGATTTCACGGTCTTTTTGTTCCAGTAATT
>CAIVXW010000494.1 GCA_903910005.1 uncultured Methylococcaceae bacterium | reverse complement strand
GTGGCGCGGCCATCCTGGCCGCGTGGCAGGCAGAAGGCAGAAGGCAGATGAGTGGCGCGGTCATCAGTGGCGCGGCCATCCTGGCCGCGTGGCACCATTCACCCCTGACCCGCCAAAGGCCCGTCAAACCGCCATGCCGCCATCCGGATGGAAATGACTGCCGCTGCGGGCAGCCATGTCCTCGTAGACATCCCATTTCTGCCACACCACCTGCTGGGCCATGGCCATCAGCCGGGTGTAGGCCTCGGGGTGGGTACGGGTGAGCATCTGGTAGCGCAGTTCATTGCTGGCGTAGCGTTCAAACGGAATGCGGGGCCGGGGTGAATCCAGCACGAACGGGTTTTTGTCACGCTGACGCAGGGCCGGGTTGTAGCGCAGCAGCGGCCAGTAACCGCTGGCCACGGCCAGATGCTGTTGCTGCGGGCCTTTCTGCATGTCAATGCCGTGAGCGATGCAGTGGCTGTAGGCCAGAATCAGGGACGGGCCGGTGTAGGCCTCGGCTTCGCGGAAGGCCAGCAGGGCTTGCTGCGGATTGGCTCCCAGGGCTACCCGGGCCACGTACACGTTGCCGTAGGCAATGGCCTGCAAAGCCATATCCTTTTTGGCCACCGGTTTGCCGGCGGCGGCAAACTTGGCCACCGCTCCCAACGGGGTGGCCTTGGACATCTGCCCGCCCGTATTGGAATACACCTCGGTATCCAGTACCAGTACATTGATGTTACGCCCGGAGGCCAGCACGTGGTCGAGTCCACCGGCTCCAATATCGTAAGCCCAGCCGTCGCCGCCCACCAGCCAGACACTGCGCCTGACCAGATAATCCAGCACTGACAACAGTTCCCGGGCGGGTTCGCGGTCGCAGGCCTCCAGCCGGGAGCGCAGTTCGCTCACCCGCTGGCGTTGCTGGCGAATCTCCGCCTCGCTGATCTGGGGAGCGGCGATGACGGCATCGACCAGAGCCTCGCCCAGAACCGGTTTGAGGGTATGCAGCAGGGCATGGGCATAGGAGAGGTGCTGATCGGCGGTCAGGCGAAATCCCAGTCCGAATTCGGCATTGTCCTCGAACAGCGAATTGGCCCAGGCCGGACCGCGCCCCTCACCGTTGGTAGTCCAGGGTGTCGTGGGCAGGTTGCCGCCGTAGATGGAGGAACAGCCGGTGGCATTGGCGATCAGCAGGCGGTCGCCAAACAACTGCGACAACAGGCGGACATAGGGCGTTTCACCGCAACCGGCACAGGCACCGGAGAACTCGAACAGCGGCTGCAGAAACTGCACCCCGCGTACCGAGGAGAAATCAACCTCGGCCCGTTCGTTGACCGGCAGGCTTTCAAAAAAGCCGAGCGAAGCCCGTTCCGCCGTCAGATCGGTTGCCCTCGGTGCCATGTTGATCGCCTTGACGGTTTCCCGGGTCGGGCTGATGGCCGGGCACACTTCCACACACAGGCCACAACCGGTGCAATCCTCGCCGTAAATTTGCAGGGTAAAGCGGGTCTCCGGAAAACCACGGGCATTGATGGGGGCGGACTGGAAACCGTCCGGAGCCTCGGCCAGACGGGTCTGGTGATAGAACTTGCTGCGGATGACGCTGTGCGGGCAGATGAAACTGCAATTGCCGCACTGAATGCAGAGCGATGGCTCCCACTGCGGAACCGCCAGGGCAATGTTGCGTTTCTCGAAGCGGGTGGTGCCGGTGGGATACGTGCCATCGACCGGTATCCGGCTGACCGGCAACTGATCACCCTTGCCCGCCATCATCCAGGCCGTTACCTGTTGCACGAAGGCCGGTGCCTCCGGTGGTACTACCGGCGGTCGTGTCAGCGTACTGGTTGCGGTCTGCGGTACCGTTACCTCATACAGATGAGCCAGGGTTTGATCCACGGCCTCAAAGTTTTTGCGGACGACCTCCTCGCCCTTTTTGCCGTAGGTTTTTTTGATGGACTGCTTGATCCGGTCGATGGCCGCCTCACGCGGCAACACACCGGCCAGGGCAAAAAAGCAGGTTTGCATGATGGTGTTGGTGCGTCCGGCCATGCCGGTGGCCTGAGCCACCTGGCTGGCATCGATCACGTAAAATTTCATCTGCCGCTCAATCAGGGTGTTCTGGATATCCCGTGGCAAATGAGCCCAGACTGCCGAAGGCCCGTACGGACTGTTCAGCAGCAGGGTGGCTCCCCGGGCTGCTTTTTCCAGTACGTCGAGGGTCTGGATAAAACTGAACTGGTGGCAACCGATGAAACCGGCTGATTCAATCAGATACGGTGACTGAATCGGGTCTGGCCCGAAACGCACATGGGAGACCGTGCGTGAACCCGATTTTTTCGAGTCATACACAAAATAGCCCTGGGCATGTAACGGGGTGGATTCTCCGATGATCTTGATGCTGTTCTTGTTGGCTCCGACCGTACCGTCAGCCCCCAACCCGAAAAACAGGGCGCGGGTCACGGCGGGTGATTCAATATCAAACCCGTCCGGCCAGGTCAGACTGGTATGGGAGACATCGTCCCGGATGCCGATGGTAAAGTGATTTTTGGGGGAGGGCCGGCTCAACTCATCCAGTACGGCCCGGGCCATGGCCGGGTTGAACTCCTTGGACGACAAGCCGTAGCGTCCGCCGATGACGCACGGCATGGCGTCAAGTTCACCACGGGCACAGGCCTCGCTCAGGGTGGTGACCACATCACAGTACAGCGGTTCGCCGGTAGAACCCGGCATTTTGGTGCGATCCAGCACCGCCACCGCCCGGGTACTGACGGGCAGCACCGCCAGAAAGTGGCTGGCCGAAAACGGCAGGCACAGCCTGACCTGAATCACCCCCACCCGCTCGCCCTGTCGTTGCAGCCAGGCGACGGTTTCACGCAGGGTGTATGCAGCCGAACCCATGATCACCACAACCCGCTCGGCTGCCGGATGGCCGTAATACTCGAATAACCGGTAGTGGCGACCGGTCAGGGTGGCAAAGCGATCCAGGGTGGCCTGAACAATGCCAGGCAGTGCGGCATAAAACGGATTGACCGTTTCGCGCCCCTGAAAGTAGATGTCCGGATTCTGGGCGGTACCACGGATACAGGGATTGTCCGGGCTGAGTCCGCGTTGTCGGTGGGCCCGCACCTGATCGGGATCAATCAAAGCCTTGAGTACCGCATCGGGCAACAATTCGATTTTGCTGACTTCATGCGAGGTACGGAAACCGTCGAAAAAATGAATGAAGGGAATCCGTGACGCCAGGCTGGCCGCCTGGGTGATCAGGGCCATGTCGTGGGCTTCCTGCACCGAGGCCGACGCCAGTTGGGCAAAACCGGTGGCACGGACAGCCGCCACGTCGGAATGATCGCCAAAAATCGACAATCCCTGTGCCGCGAGCGCACGGGCTGCGACATGAAACACCGTCGGCGTCAGTTCACCGGCGATTTTGTACATGTTGGGGATCATCAGCAACAGCCCCTGCGAGGCCGTGAAGGTGGTAGTGAGTCCACCGGTTTGCAGGGCACCGTGGACGGTACCGGCGGCACCGCCCTCGCTTTGCATTTCGACGACGCAGGGCACTTCGCCAAAAATGTTGGTTTTACCTTCGGCGGCCCATTGATCGGCCAGTTCGGCCATGGTGGACGAAGGGGTAATGGGATAGATGGCGCAGACTTCGTTGATCCGGTAAGCAACGTGGGCAACCGCCTCGTTGCCTTCAAGGGTAATGACTTGCGGGGTTTCCATAGAGTGTACCTGTGTGGAGGAAGGTTCAGCAGGGTGCCATTGATTCAGCCACCATTTCGATGGCATGACAGGGGCATTGTTCGTAACACACGGCGCAACCGGTGCAGCGGTCATACTCGTAGCGGTAACGTTTGCCTGGCCCCAGCTTGATGATGGCTTGTTCCGGGCAGGCTCCAAAACAGCCATCGCACTCAAAACAGTTGCCGCAGGAAAAACAGCGTCCTGCCTCGAAACGGGCCTGTGCTTCGCTGAGTCCCGCCACTACCTCACGAAAATCACCGTGGCGTTCCGCAGGCGGGCGTTCGGGGGGATGGATTTGATCTGCCACCGTATGGTAGCCAATCCGCAACTGGTCAAAACCGATGGCGGGATGCTTGTCAGGCGACACCCGGGTTGTGCCGCTGAGAAAGGCATGGATACAGCGGGCCGCCTTTTTGCCGTGTCCGGTGGCGACCGTCACCGTGCGTTCGCCAGGTACCATGTCACCCCCGGCGAAAATACCGGGGGCACCGGTCATGAGGTTGGCATCCACCCGGACGGTACCGTCCGGCTTGAAGCTGATGCCGGGTATCTGTTTGAGAAAATCGCTGTCGCTGTCCTGCCCCAAAGCCAGAATCAGGGCATCGGCCTCCAGGGTTTCGATCTGGCCGGTGGGTTGGGGATAACCCTGATCGTCAATGGCCATGACCTCCACCGTGATACGGGTTTGCTCAATGGTGCGGATGGTACGCAGCCAGTTGATTTTGACCCCTTCGGCCAGTGCCTCATCGGCCTCGAACGGATGGGCCGGCATGTGGTCACGGTCACGCCGATAGATGATGAGGGCTTCGTCCACCCCCAGTCGCAGGGCAGTGCGGGCGGCATCCATGGCGGTATTGCCGCCGCCGTATACCGCAACCCGGCGACCGAGCCGGGGAGCCTGCCCGCTACTGACCTCGCGGAGAAAACTCACCGCATCAAGCATTTTGCCGGCCTCGCGGGCGGGAATGTCGACCCGTTTGCTGAGATGGGCACCGATGGCGACGAACACGGCATCAAAACCACCCGCCTGCTGCTCTGCCAGCAGGTTTTCCACCGTGTGATTAACTACGATGCGAACCCCCAGTGCCTCAATCCGGCGGATTTCCGCCATCAGTTCGGCCCGGGGCAGACGGTAGGCCGGAATGCCGAAATGCAGCATGCCACCCGCAAGCGGCCCGGCTTCGCGTATTTCCACGGCATGACCGAGCCGGGCCAGATGGTAGGCCGCTGACAGGCCGCTCGGACCTGCGCCCACCACCAGTACCCGTCGGCCACTGGGTGGCGCATCCGGCTCGACCTGCCAGTTGTGCCGCAGGGCCAGATCCCCCAGAAACCGCTCCACGGCGTGGATGCTGACGGCTTCATCCAGGGCCGTGCGGTTGCAGCCGGTTTCACAGGGGTGATAGCACACCCGCCCATGTACCGCTGGCAGCGGGTTATCGCGCATCAGGATACGCCAGGCCGCCTCATAACGTCCGGCCTGGGCCTCGGCCAGCCAGGCCTGAATGTTTTCACCGGCCGGACAGGCCTGATTGCAGGGAGGCAGCAGATCCACGTAAACCGGACGCCGCTGCCGTACTGAACCGGTTCCCCGATCGTGTTGTTGCAGGTCAGCGGGACGGGTCAGATCAGTCGATGGAATGGTGTGGGTCATGACTCGAATAACGGGGTTGGGGTGAATGACAAAATGACAAGTGGTGGGACTACGGGTCTCTCACCCGGATTAAAAAACCACGCCCCCTGTAGCCGTTACCCCTGATTATTCTCCAGCCAGAGCTGAAACATCAGGATAATCCAGAGCGACTGGGCGTGGTTTCTGCGTCCGGATACATGTTCCTTCCAGGCCGCCCGGATTGGAGCCGGGTTGAAGTATCCTTCCTGAACCAGCCGCTTTTCTTGCAGCAGGGCCTCTGCCCAGGGTTTCATGGGGCCGCGCAGCCAACTGTCGAGCGGCACCGCGAACCCGGTCTTGGGACGTTCGATCAGGTTGCGGGGAACGTAACGGTACAGCAGTTCACGCAAAATCCATTTGCCCTGGCCGTCACGCATTTTGAGATTGATCGGCAGGGTCTGCGCCAATTCAAACACCCGGTGATCCAGAAACGGCAACCGGGTTTCCAGACTATTGGCCATGGCGGCCCGATCCAGTTTGGTCAAAATGTTATCGGGTAAATACGTCATGACATCCAGGTGCATCAGATACTGTTCCAGAGCCTGAATTTCACGGGGTGGTGAGCCACCGTCCAGCAGGGTCGGCGGTTCCCTGCCATTCTTTACCAGTTCAGCCGGTTGTTTCCAGTGCGAGATCAGGCTGCGATACATGGCAACCGGCGAACGGGCCGGCAGCATGTCAGCCAGTTTATGTACCTTGTCGCCGGGTTGCGGGTAATGCAGCGAGGGGGGCAGCAGCAGAAAAGCCAATCCCAGCACTTTGTCCCAGAGTGCCGGAGGAATCAGGGTCATCAGGGTGGCAAGGAAGGCCCGCACACCCGGGGGCCAGGTGCCAAACCGTTGCCAGATGCGGGTCGTCCACAGATAGCGATTATAGCCGCCGAACAACTCATCACCGCCATCGCCGGACAGGCTGACCACCACATCATGACGAGTCCGTTGCGACAGCAAAAATGTCGGTATGGCCGAAGGATCGGCGAAAGGCTCGTCATAACAGCCCGGCAACAGCGGCAATACCTCCAGAGCCTCGCGGGGCGTTACGTACAGTTCGGTATGGTCAGTACCCAGATGGCGAGCCACACGGGCGGCATGTTGTGCCTCGTCATAGCCGGGTTCCCTGAAACCGATGCTGAAGGTTTTGACCGGACTACCGGCCTGAGACTGCATCATGGCCACAATCAGCGAGGAATCAATGCCTCCGCTGAGGAACGCGCCCAGGGGAACGTCAGCCACCATCTGATCGCTGACGGCCCGGCGCAGGGTTTCGTCCAGCAGATTCATGGCATCGCCGTCGCTGCCGCTAAACTTTTCCCGCTGTCCCTTGCGGGTTGCGCTGAGGGCTGACCAGTAACATTCACTGGCCAGATCGGTCTGGCCGCATACCAGGGTGACGTGGTGACCGGGTGACAGGCGCGACATACCCTGATGCAGGGTCCAGGGAGCCGGTATGTAGCCCAGCCTGAGATAAAGGCTCAGGATACGTCGATCCACCTCACTGCGGAAACCCGGATAAACCCTGAGTGCCTTGAGTTCGGAAGCAAATACGAATACATCACCGACCCAGCCGTAATACAGTGGTTTTTCCCCCATGCGGTCACGGGCCAGAATCAGGCTTTGATTGTGCTGATCCCACAGGGCAAAGGCGAACATGCCCTGCAGTTTACGCAAGGTGGCTGAAACCCCCCGGGCCACGATCATGGCCAGCAGGGTTTCGGTATCGGACTGACCCCGCCAGCCGCGAGTATGGCCGGTATGCTCCAGTTCCCGCCGTAATTCCTGGTGATTGTAGATTTCGCCATTAAACACGATGACATAGCGTTCGCAGGCAGAGAGCATGGGTTGATGCCCCAGTTCGGAGGTTTCGATAACCGACAGACGACGGTGTCCCAGGGCAATGCCTGCGGTCTGGTTCATCCATACGCCGGAATCATCCGGCCCGCGATGCGTCAGGGTATTGGTCATGGCGGCGATGGTGTCCGCCAGATGACCGCGTTCAGCGTCAGTGGGATTAAGCAAGAATCCGGTGATTCCACACATGGTTCAGCAGGGATTAGGGTTAGGGGTTAAGGGGTTAGGGGTATGATACCCCCTACGTCATACCGCGTTGTAAGATAACGCGAATTCGGGATAAGGTCACTGAGGCAGTCGAGCCTTCTACTGGCCTTTCAGCACTTTTTCCAGCCGGTCAATTTCCAGCCGGTCAATGAGTCGCTTGGCGCGGCGAACTTCTTCTTCGTACAGGGGCGTTGTGTTGCCGTGGGACGCAGGATTCAGTACACGTTCAGTCATGTGCAGCACATCGTCGATAGCCTTCACGGCCTCCATCTTGACCCAACCATCGTCATTCAGAACAGTGCGGAGATCGCGCCGCCTGGATTTGAGTTTGCCTTTGTCGGCGGGTTGCAGCGCAGTGTTGTTATCCAGGTCGGTGTCGTCAGTCGATATCAACAGTGCCCGGTACTCCTTGGGAGTACCTTTCAACACCGATTCATACAGCGACCTGGGGAGGCCCTCAAGTAGCTTGTTCCTTGCTGCTCGCAGATTCTCGGTCAAAGAGAAAAACTGGCCTGGTGGTAGTGCTTTTCCCTCCGCCCATTCACGATAACGCTTGGCAGTATCCTCTGCCGCCTTGCGTAGAAACGGCCACCCACCTAACACAAAACGCTATCTGGCTTGTCGGCCTTGGCAACGGCACTCTCCAGGGTGAGCGTTGGCACCGCGTGTCGTAGCAATCGGTACACGTGATGCCTCTTGCAAAACGCCACCAAAATCCTGTATCTCGTGCGCATGAAAAGCACAAACAGAACCACATCAGACATTCGGGCTGCGGGTCGCCAGATCCGGGCAGCATTCATTGAGCTTGGCCG
>CAIVXW010000493.1 GCA_903910005.1 uncultured Methylococcaceae bacterium | reverse complement strand
CAGATGTGGAACGCCTGATGGCAACGCTACCGGGCATCGCCAGGGTTACGGTGTTGGCAACACGGGAGGTACAACGGATGCACGGCCAGCAAATCGTGGCTTTTTGTCAGCCAACTGCGGACGCAGTTCCCGATGTCGAATCAATACGGCAAGCCGCACTGCAAATCATGCCTCCGCCTGCGGTTCCCGATAAAATACACTTACTGGACAAATTGCCCTTGTTACCCAGTGGAAAAATAGACCGTCAAACCTTGCTGCTATTCGCCGGGGAGTAACCGCCATGTATAACCCATCCCAGCTCATGCCCGCCTGGATACAGCCTGTCCGGGATAATGGCACCGTCCGGGCCAAAGCCAGTCTGGCCAGTTTGTATGCAACCCACCGCAGTGCCCTGGAAAAAAAACACCTGCATGACCTTCAGACTCTCAAGCGGGTTCTGGATCACGACC
Organism: uncultured Methylococcaceae bacterium; assembly: GCA_903910005.1. Lineage (GTDB taxonomy): Bacteria > Pseudomonadota > Gammaproteobacteria > Methylococcales > Methylococcaceae > CAIVXW01. Next base: position 2,863 of record CAIVXW010000493.1, on the reverse strand, counting down.
TGCGCCGTATCGGTCATGCCCTGAATGAGGTACAAACCTTTGATGTCAATCAGGCTTTGCACCAGTTCTTTGGACAGGAATTTACCCTGTTGCCGGAATTCATCCGGGAAAGCCACAGCCACCGCCTTAATCACATGGGGCTGGAAATTTACACGCCGCTGGACGTATGGCTGGCCCTGGCGGAACACTGGCCACCACGACTGACTGAATTGACCGGTCAGGTTGTTGAGATCGTACGAACAACCCGTTTTCCCTCTTCCCAGGCGTTGCAAACCCGGGTAGGAGCAAGCGTCGAAATCATGTGTGTCTGGTTCAGGCAGGGCAACACCGGATCAATGATCGAAGTATTCGACATCGGGCGACCGGTGCCCGATGCAATCCTGTCCCGCATTATGTCAGCCGGGGATTCGTTCCGGGAAGATATCATCTGGCATTACGCCATCGACATGCCTTCAATCCGGGAGGTGGATCAAATCCATGAACAGTTTACCCAACTGGTAGTGAGCCACCCTGAATACAAACTGGCCTATTTCCAGCCCGTCACCAACCGGCACGATGGCTCGTATCACACCAAGATCATTCACCGCCAACTGGGCATGGAACTGGAGTTTGCCACCCATCAGATACCGCCGAACTGAATGCAATGTTTCGATCCAGACCGACGACTTCAAAACCTGCCGCCCCGCCCGATCCCTCCGCGCACGACACGCAAGGCGGCTGGCTGAAGGCTTTTACGATATACGCCAACCCGGCAGTGTTTACCGTCGTCCTGCTGGGATTCAGTTCCGGATTGCCTTACATTTTGCTGTTCTCAACGCTCTCGGCCTGGCTGGCCGAAGCCGGGGTGGAACAGTCCATCATCGGCTATTTCAGTTGGGTCGGCCTGATCTATTCGATCAGGGTTCTGTGGTCGGTCATCATTGACCGCATCACCCTGCCAGGCCTGGGCTCTGGCCTGGGAAGGCGGCGAAGCTGGATATTCCTCGCGCAATGCGGCGTGGTGGCGGGTCTGGCCGGTATCGGTCTGACTGAACCGGCACATGACATCGGGCTGCTTCTCGGCCTGACCGTCTGGGTGGCTTTTTGTTCGGCAACCCAGGATGTGGCCATCGACGCCTACCGGGTGGAAACCCTGAGTCCGCGCTACCAGGGAGCCATGGCAGCCGCCTATGTCATGGGGTTTCGCATTTCACTGTTGACCGGTACGGCGGGTGGCCTCTACCTGGCTGAATACTACGACTGGCACATCGCCTACCTGGGTATGGCCGTCGTCATGCTGACAGGACCCTTCACCGTGTTGTTTCTACGGGAACCCGTCACACGGATCCATCCCCCGGAGGAGCAACCGGAAGAGGAACCGGAAACCCGTCAGGGCACTGACGACCCGAACCGGAATGACCGCAAATCCGGGGTACTGGCCAGTCTGACTGAAGCCGTCATCAGCCCCTTTTATGAGTTTTTTCAACGGAATGGCCGCATGGCCTGGCTGATTCTGCTACTGATCGGGGCGTACAAGGTATGCGACATCACCGCCAGTGTCATGGCCAATCCGTATTACCTCAGCCTGGGTTACAGCAAGCCCCAGATTGCCGAGGTCAATCAGTATTTCAGTTTCATCATGGCCATAGTCGGCGCGACACTGGGCGGCACCCTGGTATTGCGATTCGGGATTTTCCGCCCCTTGCTGGCGGGATCAATACTGACGGCCATCACCAATGTGCTGTTCGTGGTACTGTCATCGCATCCCGGTGACTACGCCTGGCTGGCCCTGGCGGTCAGTACCGACAATTTTTGTGCCGGCATGGCAACTTCGGCCCTGATCGCATACCTGTCAGCCCTGACCAGCACCGCCTACACGGCCACCCAGTATTCCCTGTTCAGTTCGTTGATGACCCTGCCGGCCCAGGCCATCGGCGGTTTTTCCGGCCTGATTGTGGAAAGCCAGGGTTATCCGGCCTTTTTTACCCTGACAGCCTTGTCCGGGGTTCCTGCCTTTCTGTTGGTACTTGTTGTCATGTGGAAAACAACCGTTGACCCACGTCGCCCATAAGTTCAATGTGCTGGACGACCTCTCCCTGGTTGCCCGTTCCGGCCTGCTGGTGTTATGTGCCCTGACCTGCTGCTGGGGTTTCGTCAACGACACCGTCCTGCTGGTGTTTGCCAGCAAAATCGGTTTTCCCATGGCGGTAGCGATTTGCTCGGTGACGGTCGACCGCAAACGCAGCCTGACACTGGTGTATTACACCGCATTATTGTGTGCAACCGGCTATGGGTATTTCCGGATTGAACCCGGATTGGCCATCAAAGCGGAAATCATTGCCAGATACAATCCGGATCCAATGGATTTTTACCTGGCCACCGGACTGGGCTACGCCTTGAGCGCGTTCTGGAATCACCCCATTCGCATCAACCTGATCGTGGCCAGTGCCGGACTCGCCAGTTTGCTGCCAGCCTGCGTTATGGCGGGATACTGCCTGCAACGGGGACTGATCGGCACGGCCCTTAACAGCCTGACCCTCTACGGTGAGTATGTGGGCGGGCTTGCCTTTGGAGCAACGCTGCACCAGGGACTTGAGTGGCTGGCTCAGGCACTGCGACAACTGGCCGCACGCAGGTTTTCTGACCGTAAGGCAGTTGGAGTGCCCCCGCTCCCTCGCGGGAAACGATTGAGCCGTACCAGGCAGCAGTAAATCAGTTCCATCAGGACTGCCTGTTTTCATCATTAACACAGAGATATAAAGCCATGACAACCAGTGAGATATTCCTTATTGCAATGTCAATCATATTTACCGTGCCCTATCTGATCTGGCGGGTGGGGCGCACTGAATACTACGCACCCCTGGTTGTAGTGCAAATCATTTGT
>CAIVXW010000492.1 GCA_903910005.1 uncultured Methylococcaceae bacterium | reverse complement strand
CAGATACGGCCATCCGTACCGGGCAGGGAGAAATCGGGAGCGGGTTTGCCAAAATCACACACGGGGGTTTCCAGACTTGCCATATCGGGGTACCTTTGGGTTGGGGAAATAAGAAAAAACAGTGACAATCATATCATCCACTGCACCATCCTGACACCGGCAACACGCACCTCCGCACCTTGAAGTGATGCCGGGCGCGGTGGGAGGCGGCCAACTCAGGCTTGCATTCTGCCCATGAATCCGTCAAATTGCGTGCCCTTGCGGGAATCATCACCCGTCTGTCTGATAATGAACCATTTTTCCATGGGACCCCAGGCCCGACTCCCCAAATCGAGGATTTACACGTCAAGGGGATGCTGGTCAACGACCGGCTCGCCCGTGCCATCAGCGACGTGGGCTTTGGAATGTTCCGCTTGCAGATCGAATACAAGGCTAAGCACTACGGTGCCCGGTTGGTGATTGCCGACCGCTGGTATCCCGGCAGCCGCCTGTGTTCGATCTGCGGCTGGAAGAACGATGTGTTGACGCTGAAAGACCATGAATGGACGTGCGGCGACTGCGGCACGCGCCATGATCGCGACCACAGTGCAGCACTTAACCTGAAACGGCTGGCAACCGCAACTGCCCTACCCGTGGCGAGTCCGACCAGTAATGGCGGTGCTGCAACAGGAGTGGTTCCTGTCGCAGCCGGGAAAGTGACGCCTGTCAGATACGAATGTGGTCAGCAAGACACGTCGGGGCAGGAAAAGAACCGTGCACACCTTCGCGCACTTTCTTAATAGCAGAGTACCCCCCTGATGCAACTGATCAACGTCGAACAACTCTGTCGCTACTACGGCGATCAATGCGCCGTCGATAATGTTTCGTTTACCCTGGAAAAGGGCGAGATTCTGGGTTTTCTCGGGCCGAACGGAGCCGGCAAGTCATCCACCATGCAGATGATTACCGGCAATCTGGCCCCGACCGCAGGCCAGATCCTCATCAACGGCATCGACATCCTCGACCAGCCGCGTGAAGCCAAGCGGGAACTCGGCTACCTGCCGGAAATCCCGCCCGTATACCGGGAACTGACCGTCAACGAATACCTGGACTATGCCGGCCAACTGCATGAGGTGCCGCGCAGCCAGCTCAAAAAATCCCGTGATCAGGCCCGGGAACGCTGTGGCCTGACCGAGGTGGGCGAGCGTCTCATCGGCAATCTGTCCAAGGGCTATCAACAGCGGGTGGGCATTGCCCAGGCCATTCTGCACAGTCCGGCCGTCATCATTCTGGACGAACCCACGGTGGGGCTGGATCCCATCCAGATTCGTGAAATCAGGGATTTGATCCGTGACCTCGGGCGCGAACATGCCATTATCCTGTCCACCCACATCCTGCCGGAGGTGCAGGAATCCTGCACCCGGGTGCAAATCATTCACCGGGGCCGCCTGGTGCTGAACGACAGCATTGAAGGCCTGAGCCAGCAGATGCAGGCATCCAGCCTGTTGCTGCAAACCCGCCGGGCCATTGAAATTGACCGCCTGACCGATGTGCCGGGCGTGCAATCGGTAGACCAGATTGATCCCACCCGCTGCCGCATCCATTACGACAAGACGACCAGTCCGGCAGAACACCTGGCGGAGCGGGTCGTGACCCTGGGTTTTGGACTGCTGGAACTGACGCCTGAACGCCGCAGCATGGAGGAGATTTTCATCGACATAACCCGACACAGCCAGACGCCGACGACGGAGGTCAATCCATGATGTCACTGGTCATTGCGGGGCGCGAACTCCGCACCCTGTTTCTGTCCCCCCTGGCCTGGTCCATACTGGGGGTCATCCAGCTCATACTGGGCTACATGTTTCTGGCCCAGCTTGAATACTATTCAATGATGCAGGCCCGGATTGCCGGCATGGAAGACGCCCCCGGCGTGACCGACATGCTGGTCGCTCCCCTGTTTGGCAATGCCGGGGTCATCCTGATGCTGGTAACCCCGCTGCTGACCATGCGCCTCATTAGCGAAGAACGGCGCAACAAAACCCTGAGCCTGCTGTTTACCGCCCCGGTTTCCATGACTGAAATCGTACTCGGCAAATATCTGGGTATCGTCGGCTTCATGCTTGTCATGGTTGGCATGATTGTCCTCATGCCCTTATCGCTGCTGGCCGGTGGCGGGCTGGATCTGGGCAAACTGGCTGCCTGCACCCTGGCCCTGATTCTGCTGCTGGGTGGATTTTCCGCCCTGGGGCTTTATCTGTCGGCCCTGACCGCTCAACCTACCGTAGCCGCCGTAACCACCTTTGGCGCATTACTGTTGCTGTGGATTGTCGACTGGCTGGGCTCGGCGGCCGGTCAGGCAGGCAACGTACTGGAATATCTCTCCATGCTGCGCCACTACGAAAGCCTGTTGAAAGGCCTGGTTTCCACCGCCGATCTGGCTTATTTCATCCTGTTCATTGCCACCTTCCTGGTATTGAGTGCCCACCGTCTGGACAACGACCGTTTGCAAAAATGAAGATCAATCGTAGAACCCACCTTGAAATTCGTCTGCAAAATACCCTGTTTTCCCTGCTGTTTCTGGTAATCACCGGGCTTACCGCCTGGCTGAGTACCCGTTATACCGCCCAGTTTGACTGGACTTACGGCAATCGGCATAGCCTGTCGGAAGCCAGCAAAACCGTGCTGAACCAGTTGCAGGGTCCGCTCAGGATCACCGTCTATGCCCGTGAAAACCCCCAGCAACGTCAGCGGATAAAGGAACAGATCGAACGCTACAGCCGCCACAAGCAGGATCTGACCCTGGAATTCGTCAATCCCGATGTCCAGCCGGACAAGGTCAGGGAGATTGGCATTACCATCGACGGAGAACTGCTGCTGGATTATCAGGGACGTAACGAGAAGGTTGCGGAACCCACCGAAAGTGCGTTGACCAATGCCCTGCAACGGCTGGCGTCAGGGCAGGAACGGCGCATCGTGTTCATCCAGGGACACGGTGAACGCTCCCCCCAGGGTCAGGCCGATCACGACCTTGGCCAGTTCGGGGCAGAACTGGAGCGTAAGGGACTGCTGATCTCCACGGTCAATCTGGCCACCAACCCGACCCTGCCGGACAACATCAGTGTGCTGGTGCTGGCCGGACCCCATGCCAAACTACTGCCGGGCGAACTGGGTGTGATCCAGGATTACCTCCGCAAGGGCGGAAATTTCTGGTGGTTGAGCGATCCGGGCGAACAAACCGCGCTGGCACCATTGGCAGAGCAACTGGGCATCAAATTCCTGCCCGGTACGGTGGTGGATGCCTCGACCCGGTTGTTCGGACTCAGCGACCCCGGTTTGGCTTTGGTAGCGGAGTACCCGCCTCATCCGGTCACCGCCAATTTTGCCACCATGACCCTGTTTCCTGCGGCAGTCGCCCTGGAAAAACCCGCCGGTGGCGATTTCGAGGCAGAGCCGCTGCTGAGTACCCTGAGCCGTTCCTGGACCGAAACCGGACCCATTGAGGGTAAAATCCAGTTTGACGCGGGCCGGGGCGAGCGGGCTGGCCCGCTGGACATCGGGTATGCCCTGACCCGGCCCAAACCGTCCGGGCAGAAAACCGCCACCGACCAGCCCGGCGCAGACAAACCGGCCGAGCAACGTATCCTGGTAATCGGTGATGGCGATTTTCTGGCCAACAACTACCTGGGCAGCGCGGGCAATATCGACCTTGGAATGAATATGGTGCAATGGCTGGGACAGAACGATGCCTTCATCAACGTGCCGATCAAGCCCTCACCGGACCGTAAACTTGACCTCAGCCCGCTGGCACAGGGACTGATTGCACTGGGCTTTCTGATTCTGTTACCCCTCATCCTCATAGGTACGGGAACCGCCATCTGGTTCCAACGCAGGAGACGCTGATGAATTCACGCACCACCCTTAACCTGATTCTGGTGGCCATTGCGGTGGCACTGGGTACACTGGTTCTGCTGGAACCGGGCAAAACCAAACCGGAAACCCATCCGCTGGCGGTGATCGACGCCAAAGCCCTGACGACCATCACCCTCAAAAACCGGGAGTCAATCCGTTTCGAGAAAATCAACGGGCACTGGGCACTGGCTGAACCGTTCAAGGCACCGGCCAATGAGATACGCATCAACCAGTTGATTGATATTGCCCGGGTCAACAGTGAAGCGCGTTACCCGGCGGATCCGGCCAATCTGGCACCGTTTGAACTGGATAAACCCCGGGCGGTTCTGTCTTTGGGAGAAACGGTATTCACCTTTGGTAGCAGTGACCCCATCAATCTGCGCCGTTACGTGCAGGTAGGCGACAGCCTGCATCTGGTCAGTGATGATTTCTTTCATCATCTCACGGCGGCAGCCACCGATTATGTCGACAAGAAACTGTTGCCGGATGCGGCCAAAATCCGCGAAATCCAGTTGCCGGGCCTCAAGGCCACCCTCGGTGCCGATGGCAAGTGGACACGGGAACCGCCGGTCGAAGGCAATGGCGGCATGAGCGAACTGTTGACCCTCTGGGGCAGTGCCCGTGCCATTGATATCGGCCGCGAAGACAAACCGGTTCAGGGAGATACCATCCGCATCGGCCTGAGCGAAGGCCATGTCGTGGAATTTGTCATCGTGCAGCGCGAACCTGATCTGGTACTGTCCCGTCCCGATCTGGGCCTGCGCTATGAAATCACCGCCGAAACCGCCAGTCAGCTCCTGAATCAACCCAAACCGGCCACCAAGGCCCGGGATCTGGCCAAACCGGAACCAGCCGGGCAGGTCATGGACAGTGACCTGGACACTGATGAAGGTGCCGATGAGGGGCAATATCAGGGCGAAGACCCGGGCGAGGACGGGGAAGAACCGGAACGCAGCGAGGAGTAAACGCCGGTTCGGGCGGAATCAAACCTGTCATCGGGACATCCGCCCGCCACCCCGACACGCCGGTACCATCAAGCGACTCCCGGTCTGGATTGCCGCCAGCGCATCAGGCCGGGAGGACAATAACAACAGCATCATCATGTTCAAGCATATCACCCTTATCGGCCTGCTTCTGGCCGTCTGTCTCATCGTCATGGGAGCCTGGCTCCGGGTGACCCAGGCAGGTCTCGGCTGCCCCGACTGGCCCTTATGTTATGGTCAGGCCATCGTCACGCTACCTCAGGCGGGTGAGGTGTTGCCGCAGTTTCCGGGGGCTCCCCCGTTTGAGGCAGTTAAAGCCTGGAAAGCCCTGACCCACCGTTATCTGGCGGTCGGCCTGGCCGGTGTAGCCCTGCTGCTGGCCGGTCTGGTATTCACCCTCAAAACCCGTCGGGTTCAGGCGGCAGCCCGGGTCTACGGATTTATCCTGCTTCTGGGCGGACAAATTGCCCTGGGCTATTTCACCGTGACCCTGCGACTGCTGCCGGTGGTGGTCACGGCCCACCTGTTACTGGCATTCCTGAGCCTGACGGCCTTGTACGGTGCTTACTTCAGTGCCAGCGAGCGGCCACCACCGCTGGCCAGGACACCGCTGTTGCGCGGGCTGAGTGGTCTGGGTTTGCTGTTACTGCTGCTGCAACTGGCAGCCGGTGGCTGGGTATCCAGCCATCACGCCGGACTCGCCTGCCCTGATTTTCCCACCTGCCTGGGGCAGGTCTGGCCGGATGCCGATTATGCCGAAGGCTTCGACCTGACCCACAGCGTCGGTGAATCCGCCAGGGTGGCGATACACTGGGTACACCGGGTCGGTGCCATCCCGGTTTTTCTGGTATTGAGCCTGCTGGCCATGGCCAGCTCTTCCAACCGGCGGATCCCTGGCGTCAGCAAGGCCGGGCTGTTTTTGAGCATGTTGCTGCTGACTGAAATCAGCCTGGGGATTGCCGCCATCCTGTTCCGTCTGCCGCCGCACGTTGCCCTGGCTCACAGTGCAATCGCGGTGCTGCTCTGGCTCGACGTCCTGCACATTTTCCTTTATGCCAGACTGCCGCTGGCTGCGACCATTCCCGCCGAAGCCGGGGTGACCGTCAGCCCGACCGGTGTGGCAGTTCCCGCAGGGCGCGGCGAAATCAGCGCGATTCCTCCCACCGCCGACGGGCTGTTTTTACGTCTGAGGGGGCAACTGGGTAAAACCCGCAGTGGCATCAGCGGCTTTCTGTCCAGTCTGGTGGGACGCAGTACCCTGGATGCCGAAGCCCTGGAAGAGGTTGAAACCCAACTCATCATGGCGGATGTGGGGGTGACGGTGACCCGCGAGATCGTCGGCTTCCTCAAACAGGGCAGCCGTGATGCCGACCCGAACGGCCCCTCACTGGAACAGCGGGTTCGCGGTTACCTGCACGAGGTGCTGGCACCGGTCAGCCAGCCGCTGGTCATTCCGCCGGAAGTTCGCCCGTACATTATCCTGGTAGTCGGAGTCAACGGTGTAGGCAAAACCACCACCATCGGCAAGCTGGCCAAACGCCTGCAACTACAGGGGCACAGCGTCATGCTGGCCGCCGGGGACACCTTCCGGGCGGCGGCCGTCGAACAACTGCAAACCTGGGGTGAACGCAATCAGGTACCGGTCATTGCCCAGCATACCGGGGCGGATTCAGCCTCGGTCATCCACGATGCGGTACAGGCCGCCCAGGCCCGTGGGGTGGAAGTGTTGATCGCGGACACGGCCGGACGACTGCATACCAAATCCAATCTCATGGAAGAACTGAGCAAAATCCGGCGGGTAATCGGACGGCTGGACGAAACGGCACCGCACGAAGTCTTGCTGGTACTGGATGCCAGTACCGGCCAGAATGCCCTGGCGCAGGCCCGTCAGTTCAACGAATCGGTCAACCTGACCGGTATTGCCCTGACCAAACTGGATGGCACCGCCAAGGGCGGCGTCATCTTTGCGCTGGCCCAGCAGTTTGGCATTCCGATCCGCTTCATCGGGGTGGGTGAAACCATTGATGATTTGCAGGACTTTGAGGCAGAACGCTTCATTGACGCGCTGTTTGCCGATACGGTGAATCCGACATGAGTCATTACCCGCTGCTCCGTCTCAAAAAAAACGAAGATCAACGCATCAAGGCCGGTCATTTGTGGATTTTCAGCAATGAAGTTGACATTGCCGCCACCCCGCTCAAGGCCTTTGCGGCGGGCGCGATGGCGGTTGTGGAAAATGCCCGGGGCGACGCCCTGGGGTTGGCCTATGTCAACCCGGCCTCGCTCATTTCGGCCCGTATCCTGACCCGCAACCCCGGGATTGTCATTGATTCGGCCTTCCTGATTGAACGACTGCGGCGGGCATTGGCCCTGCGTGAACGCCTGTTCCCTCAGCCCTGCTACCGTCTGGTGTATGGCGAAAGCGACGGTTTGCCGGGCGTGGTGATTGACCGGTTTGGCCCGGTTTTTTCGGTTCAGACCACGACGGCCGGGGCGGAAAAACTGCTCGACCCGCTGCTGGCGGCACTGGATGAACTGTTCAGGCCGACTGCCGTGGTGCTACGCAACACGGCGGCCCTGCGTGATCTGGAAGGGCTGGAGTCCTACACCCGGGTGGCTGTGGGAACCCTGCCCGACAGCGTGATCCTGCATGAAAACGGCTGTCAGTTTCGCATTGACCCGGCCGCCGGACAAAAAACCGGGTGGTTCTACGACCACCGCGACAACCGGGCCCGTCTGGCCCACTGGGCGGCTGGCAAACGGGTACTCGACCTGTTCGCCTACAGCGGAGCCTGGGGTATCCAGGCCGCCGTGGCGGGTGCGACGCGGGTCAATCTGGTCGACAGTTCGGAACCGGCCCTGTCACTGGCCCAGGACAACGCCGCCCGCAACAACGTGGCAAACCGGGTCAGCACTGTAGCGGAAGATGTCTTCGATTTTCTCCGGCAGGCCCGGGAAGAACGGCAACGCTATGACATCGTGATCGCCGACCCACCGGCCTTCATCAAACGGCGCAAGGATGTCACACAGGGCGTGGAGGCCTACCGTCGTCTTAATCAGGCGGCCATTCAGGTACTGAACCCCGGCGGATTACTGGTATCGGCATCCTGTTCGTTTCATCTTGAACCGGCCACCCTGCACGATCTGCTGCGCGGCACGGCCCGCCACCTCGACCGCCACCTGGTACTGATTGCCCGGGGAGGCCAGGCGGCCGATCACCCGATTCATCCCGCCATCCCCGAAACCGATTATCTCAAGGCCTTGTTTGCCCACGTAGACCGCAGTTTGTAGCCGAGCCGGTCGATGAAAGACCCCCAACGACCACCCCGCCCTTCGGGCACCCCTCCAGAGGAGGGGAATACCCCTGCCAAAATTCCCCTCCACCGGAGGGGTGGCAGGCGCAGCCTGACGGGGTGGTGCTGTTAACCGACAGTCCGCCAGGCCGAACGCGGTGTCGAAGGAGGCAAATGGTACAGCCTGATGAACACGGTGTGGTCATTGAAAACCCTGCGGCTGGCCAGGGAGAAAGTCCGGGCCAACCGGGGAGCATTTGAAAGGCAAGCCTTCCCTACCCCTATCTGGCAGTAAGGGACTATCGGGCAGCTACTTCCTTGTAATTGTAATTACAGCATTACTTGCTTCAATTCTGAATTCCCCCCGCAACCCCTCCATGAACAAGGCAGTAGCCGCTGCCCTGATTCTGGCCGGAAATCGACTGATGTCGTTATACGCCACATTTGTCCAGGCAAGGAAGTTTTGGTCATTTCCGATTTCAATGTCCATCGCTGCGTTATACCCGGTTTTGTCGAAGATATGGATCCATTGACCGGCGTGTCTGTCGTTTGCCACAATAAGCCTTATTGCTTGGGTATAGCCATCTTGAGACCTGGCAGTGTAAGGGATCTGAACCGAACGCTTTGTTGCTGCTGAGCCTTTCGGTTTTACAATCTGTCTGATATTTTCTTCCCAGATACGAACTACTTCAGTGTCAACAGACACATGACAAGTGGCCGGTAATTTTTTCTCGGACGCCCTTGTTTGTCTAATTTGCCTGTATTCTTCCACACTGGTATACCCCTGAACTGCAAGCTGGGCGATGTACGACTGCTGAAAATTGCCCACAAAATCCAGAGCAACAAGATATTCCTTTTCCCTGTAGTGCCGCAAACCTCTGCCGAGCTGCTGCAGAAATACGGTAAATGATTGTGTTGGCCGTAAAAAAAGGATATGGGAAACTGCTGGTATATCAATGCCTTCGCCAAAAATATCCACCGAGCAGATTATTTGTAAATCACTGTTTTCGCTCTGTAATTCCTGCATTGCCGTTTCACGCTCTTCCAGGCTGGTCTGTCCAAGTAGACAGATTGATCGCATGCCAATGCCCTTGCCCAGTTCATTGAACCTGTCATTCATGTACCCGGCATGCTTTTGAGACGAGCAGAAAGCCAGTGCTTTTATTTTTCCGCAAGAAGGGAGAAACCTGCGTAAATTGTTGAAGGCAAGTTCTGCTCGCGTATCATGCATCAGCACCGCATCAAGGTCATCCTCAATATACCCCCTGCCAGTCCATCTTACGGATGAGTAATCGGTTTTATCATGGATGGCGAAATACTGAAAAGGCACCAGCCAGCCCTGTTCAATCGCATCCAGTAGCCGGATTTCATAGGCCACAT
>CAIVXW010000491.1 GCA_903910005.1 uncultured Methylococcaceae bacterium | reverse complement strand
TTGCCTGTCGAGCATGAGCAGGCCGGCTTTGAACCTGAACCGGGAGCCTATCATGCCAGCCCCCACCCCCATACCCACTGATCTCGCCCTGATTCGGCTGCTGCATCTGGTAAGCCCCGCCCTGCCCATCGGCATGTACAGTTATTCGCAGGGCATGGAACGGGCGGTTGAGGACGGCTGGATCGCCACCGAGCAGCAGGCGGCGCAGTGGCTCGGCTGCGTCCTGGAACGCTCTCTGGCAAGGGTCGATGTTCCGCTGCTGGCTCGCCTGCATGCCGCCTGGGAACGTCAGGATGAGTCGGCTGTAGCGGCCTTGAGCGAAACGCTCACCGCCTGCCGGGAAACCGCTGAACTGCGGGCGGAAGACCGTCAGACCGGTCAGGCCCTCGCCCGGCTACTGCTAAACCTGGGCGTGGCAGAAGCAGAGCCCTGGATGCAGCATCCCAAAACCACGCTGGCAACCAGCCATGCACTGGCTGCGGTGCGCTGGCATATCCCCTGTCACACGGCGGCACAAGGCTATTTGTGGGCCTGGCTGGAAAATCAGGTACTGTGTGCCGTCAAACTGATTCCGCTCGGACAAACCGCAGGACAACGGCTGCTGCTGGAACTGGCCAGCCGTATTCCCGCCATCACCGCAACAGGCCTGGCCCTGGACGATGAGGCCATGGGCGGCAGCAGCCTGGGGCTGGCCCTGGCCAGCAGCCGTCATGAAACCCAATACTCACGACTCTTCAGATCATAGGTATAAAACAGACATGAAGCGAAACCCCGTACTCAGAATCGGCATCGGCGGCCCGGTAGGCTCCGGCAAAACGGCCCTGGTTGACGCACTCTGCAAGCAACTGCGTGACCGCTACCGCATCGGCGTGGTCACCAACGACATTTACACCCGGGAAGATCAGCAATTCCTGATTCGCAGTCAGGCACTGCCGGAGGAACGGATAGTGGGCGTGGAAACCGGTGGCTGCCCGCACACCGCCATCCGCGAGGATGCCTCCATGAACCTGGCCGCAGTAGACGAACTCTGCCGTCGCTTCGATGATCTGGATTTCATCCTGGTGGAAAGCGGGGGGGACAACCTGAGTGCCACCTTCAGTCCGGAACTGGCCGATCTGACGCTGTACGTCATTGATGTTTCGGCAGGCGACAAGATACCCCGCAAGGGCGGACCCGGTATCACCCGCTCTGATCTGCTCGTCATCAACAAAATTGACCTGGCACCCTATGTGGGCGCGTCGCTGGAGGTGATGGACAGGGATGCCGGAAAAATGCGCGGAACCCGTCCTTTTGTCTTTACCAATCTCAAAACCGGGACAGGTCTTGCCGACGTGGTGGAATTTATCGTGCGACAGGGTATGCTCCCGCTGAACACAACCGACTCTGTTGATGGGCTGTCCTCAAGCGGGACGACCGACTGACAGACCACCCGGGTTGCCACGATTCATCGCGTTCTGATGCCGGGGCGCGTTAATTGCCGGTGTTTGATTCATTGTGCCCTGTCAGTACTCCCGTATGACCGTACCTCCACCGCAAAAGATACTGAAAACCCGCCGGGACTATAACACCTGGGTCGCCAACGAGATGATGGAGGACTACGCCCTCCGTTACGCCCCCAAATCCTTTCGCAAATGGTCGGAGTTCCGGGTTGCCGGTACGGCATTGGGAGCCGTTTCCTTCCTGGCACTGGAAGCCATCGGCGGTACGCTGGTCATCAATCACGGTTTTACCAATGCCGTCTGGGCCATTCTGGTGGTCAGCACCATCATCTTTCTGACCGGCATCCCCATAGGCTACTACGCCTCCAAATACCACCTGGATATGGATCTGCTCACCCGGGGGGCCGGGTTTGGCTACATCGGCTCGACCCTGACCTCGCTGATCTATGCCTCTTTCACCTTCATTTTCTTTGCGCTGGAAGCGGCCATCATGGCACTGGCCCTGGAGATGTATTTCGGCATTCCGCTGGACATTGGCTATTTGATCAGTTCCCTCGCCATCATTCCCCTGGTGACACATGGCATCACCTGGATCAGCCACCTGCAACTGTGGACACAGCCGCTGTGGCTACTGCTGATGCTGCTACCCTTTACCTTCATCCTCCTGAAACAGCCTGCGCTGCTCCGTGACTGGACGACCTTTGCCGGCAAGGCCGAGCAGGGTACGAATTTCAGCACCCTGGCTTTCGGGGCTGCCTGCACGGTGGCTTTTTCACTGATTGCCCAGATCGGAGAACAGGTGGATTTCCTGCGTTTTCTGCCGGATCAGGATGAGACCAACCGGAAACGCTGGTGGTTTGCCAGCCTGGCCGCCGGGGCCGGCTGGATCGTGCCGGGTGCCATCAAGCAGTTTGGCGGTGCCTTTCTCGCGTTCGTGGCGGTACAGCACGAAATCCCCCTGGACAAGGCGAGTGAGCCTACCCAAATGTATCTGGCCGGTTTTGGTTATGTATTTACCGATCCGGCCTGCGCGGCTCTGGCTACCACTCTGTTCGTGGTGCTGTCCCAAACCAAGATCAACGTCACCAATGCCTATGCCGGTTCCCTGGCCTGGTCGAATTTCTTTTCCCGGCTGAC
>CAIVXW010000490.1 GCA_903910005.1 uncultured Methylococcaceae bacterium | reverse complement strand
CCGAAGCCACCCAGTTACGTTGCTTCGGGGCACACAATGACGGCATGCACTATTTTCCGGACAGCATGAGCGGAAATACCCGTGGCCTGTTGGTCATCAACCATGAGTACTGCGATCCGCCGCTGGTCAACAATGTCAAGCCAGCAGCCAGCTACGCTACCACTAAACTGACGGCCAACATGGTCAAGGCCCAGCAGGCGGCGCACGGTGTTTCGGTGGTTCGGGTTGTCAAAAGAGGCAAAAACTGGACGGTCGACCGCAAGTCAACCTACAACCGCCGTATCACCGCCAACACCCCGTGTGTCATCAGCGGACCGGCAGCCGGCCATGACGCGATGAAGACGGCCGCTGATCCCACCGGAACCCGGGTACTGGGTACCCTCAACAACTGCGCCAACGGCTACACGCCCTGGGGCACCTACCTGACCTGCGAGGAAAACTGGAACGGTTATTTCTCGAACGAAGCCGCTGACGTACCGGCGATGCTGCGCTACGGTGTGGTCAAGGGTGGATTTGGCTACCGTTGGCATGAGGTTGATGAACGCTTCCGTGCTGACCTGCACCCCAACGAACCCAACCGTTTTGGCTGGGTGGTTGAAATTGATCCGTGGAATCCTGAGAGTGCCCCGGTCAAGCGTACCGCACTGGGCCGTTTCAAGCATGAAAGCGCGATGCACGTGGTCGACCCGAATCAGGTTGTGGCGGTTTACATGGGTGACGACGAACGTAACGAATATGTTTACAAGTTCGTTTGCGCCAATAAGTACGACCGCAACAACGATGCCGCCAATCGCCAACTGCTGGATACGGGGACGCTCTACGTAGCCCGCTTTGAGGCCGACGGCAGCGGTGCCTGGTTGCCGCTGGTCTTTGGCGAAAACGGCCTGACCCCGGAAAATGGCTTCGCCGATCAGGGCGAGGTTCTGGTCAAGACCCGTCAGGCAGCAGATCGTCTGGGTGCCACCATGATGGATCGACCGGAATGGGTCGCAGCGCATCCTGACACCCGTGAAGTGTACCTTACCCTGACCAACAACAGCCGTCGTGGCAACACGCCCGCCTCGGCCAATCTGGCCGATGGCACCAGCAAGGCGGCGAGCGCAAACCCGGTGGTGGATGCGGCCAACCCGCGTCCGGATAATGATTTCGGTCATATCATTCGCTGGCGGGAACAGGATGGCAAGGCGGATGCCACCGTATTTGAGTGGGACATTTTTGTCCAGTGCGGTGACAAGGCAACCACCAAAACCCTGGGCAGCACCTACACTGCGGACGGCCACGACGGCTACAAGGGCACCATCAAGGGCGATGATTACGGTGCCCCGGACGGGCTGTGGTTTGACCGTGAAGGTCGTTTGTGGATTCAGACCGATCAGGTGGGTAACGCCACCGGCGACTGGGTCAACATCGGCGGTAACGTCATGATGTGTGCCGATCCGGTCACGGGCGAAACCCGCCGCTTCCTGACCAGCCCGCGCAACTGCGAAGTCACGGGCGTCATCAGTACTCCTGACGGAAAAACCTTTTTCGTAGGGATCCAGCACCCGGGCGAGGATTGGGTGACCGGTTACACCGAAAACTCAACCTGGCCTGACAGTGGCATCAACGGCCCGACCACCCGCAGCAAGGCGGGTGCAGTGAAGCCGCGTTCCGGTATTGTCGTGGTCACCCGCGACGACGGTGGCGTGGTCGGTACCTGATACCGCAGCCTGACCCCGGTGAGCGACGCCGTCCCTCACCGGGGTAGTTTTCCGCTGGCTTCCTGCCATCCTTCCAGCCCCCTCGCGAGAGGGGGTTATTTCATTTCAAGGGTTTTCAATGCCCTGGCATTGGCGGCCACGGTTTTGCGCTCCGCAGCCGGCAGGGCAATCAGTCCCTTGTCAGCCAGATACCCTTCGTCACCGGTCGCCTTGTCGCTGGTAAATTCGGCAATATAGGCATCAATACCCTTGATCATGCCGACGTGGGCTTTTTTGACATAAAAGTAAAGCGGACGGGCAATCGGGTATTTCTGACCGGCAATGGTGTCGTATTCCGGTGCCACGCCATCGACCTGTACCGGGGTAATCTGGTCGGTATTTTGTTCCATGAAACTGTAGCCGAATACGCCCAGTGCCTTGGGGTTGGCAATCAGTTTCTGCACGATCAGGTTATCGTTTTCACCGGCCTCGATAAACGCGCCATCTTCCCGCACGGTATGACACAGAGCCTTGAATTTGGCTTCATCGCGGGGCTTGAGTTCGGTGATCCATTTGAACCCCTGGCAGCCCCCTTCCATCGCCAGTTCCACGAAACTGTCGCGGGTTCCTGACGTGGGCGGGGGGCCAAGTACCTCGATTTTGGAATCAGGGAAGGCCGGATTCACCTGCTTCCAGGTTTTGTAGGGGTTATCAACCAGTTTGCCGCTCTCGGGGCTGGCCGGATCGGGGACGGTTTTGGCCAGGGCCAGGAAAATTTCCTTGCGGGTCAGGTTAAATCCAGGCTCACTTTTGGCGTGTGCGATGACAATACCGTCGTAGCCAATCTTGACCTCGACAATGTCCTTGACACCCGCCTTGGCACAGGCTTCCAGTTCAGACGCCTTGATGGTTCTTGAAGCATTGGCAATGTCCGGGTACTGAACCCCGACGCCACTGCAGAACAGCTTGATGCCGCCACCGGTGCCGGTGGATTCAATTTTGGGAGTCTTGATACCGGCGGTTCGCCCGAGCTGCTCGGCCACCACGGTGGAAAAGGGATAGACGGTGGATGAACCGACGACACTGACGTAATCCCGGGCTGATTCAGCCAGAATCTGCGAGGTGGCAAGCAGCAATCCGCTGCCGATCAAGAAGGTTTTGAGACGCTGCATGGGAATACTCCAGATAATGAGGGATAAACGGTTTTGATTGTGAATCGGGCATATAACACCCGTATGAACAGAGGTGCCCCGGCTTAATAAACCAGGCTGACGGCACCGTCGGCCAGTTTGGGTTCGAACCAGGTGGATTTGGGCGGCATGACCTCACCGGCATCGGCAACCGCCATCAAGTCAGTGATCCGGGTTGGGTACAGGGCAAAGCCAAGTGCCATTGCCCCGGAATCAACCCGGGCTTCCAGTTCTGCCAGACCCCGAATGCCGCCCACGAAGTCGATACGCTGATCCCGGCGCGGGTCGTGAATACCCAGCAATGGTTCGATCAGGTAGCGGTGCAGCAGACTGACATCCAGCCGACCGACCGGATCAGCCGGAATCCGCTCAGGTCGAATCGAGAGCCGGTACCAGCTTGACTCAAGGTAAAGGCCAAAGGTACCGCTGGCAGCGGGCTTGAAGCGTTCCGGCAGGGCGTCGACCTGAAAGTGCTGGCGAATACCGTCCAGCAGGCTCGCCGGGGTATGGCCGTTGAGGTCACGAACCAGCCGGTTGTATTCCATGATGTGCATTTGATGATGGGGAAAACAAACCGTCAGAAATCCGGCCCGGGCAGCGGCGTCGGGTTGTTTGTCGGCAATCCGGGCAGCGGCAGCCGAGCGGTGGTGGCCGTCGGCAATGTAGAGGGCGGGTAATGCCTCGAAGGCAGCGGTCAGGGTGGTGATGGCCGTGGCATCAGTGACTACCCACACGCTGTGACGGACGCCGTCGTGGGCCGTGACATCCATGGCGGGCGGCGACTCAACCAGACCGGCGAGTAGCCGGTCGATTTCCGGACTGGCAGGATAAAACAGCAGAACCGGCCCGGTCTGTGCCGACAGGGCTTCAATGTGCCTGACCCTGTCATCCTCCTTGTCGGGACGGGTCCATTCGTGCCGCCGGATACGGTTGGCCTGATACGCCGCGACACTGGCCGCCGCTACCAACCCGATCTGGGTGCGTCCGTCCATCACCAGACGGTAAACATAGTAGCAGGGCTGCTCGTCCCGTATCAGCACGGCGTCGTTTATCCAGGCGGAGAAAACCCGGGCCGCCTGGCGGTAAACCCGGTCATCGTGCGGGTCGATGTCCTCAGGCAGATCAATTTCCGCCCGGGAGACGTGCAGGAAATGACAGGGTTTACCCTCCGCCAGCCGACGGGCTTCGGCGGTGTTGACAACATCGTAAGGCGGGGCCAGAAGCTCGGCAGCCCGGGACGGTTGCGGACGCAGACCCCGGAAGGGGCGTATCAATGACATGATCGAGGACTCATTCAGGTTTGAAGGGGCAGCCATTGTAACACCTGCTGCCCGGTTAGACGGCGAGGCCGCTGGCTTATTGCACCGTCAGCGGAATGTTGACGGATCGCCGGGTTTGTTCGATCTCCAGCCCCAGTCGCAGACTGACACCCCCGTGGCTTCCGGCCTGGTCGGGAAACAGCAGCCAGGCTTCCGCCAGGGTACCCGGGCGGATTCCATACAAGGGCACCGAAGCCCGGCCGGCCATCTGGCGGGTATCCAGTGCCAGGGCAGGCACACTGTCGGGCCGCCGTAGCAAACCACGCACCACCGGGGTGGCCGCCGGGGCAGATGTGACCAGGCCAAAAGCCAGCAGGCTGGCCGGTGCAACCGGCGGCTCACCCCACAGACGGCGTAACGCGGTCTGGCGGGCGGTCTCGTTGAGGGGGGCTGCCAGAATACGGTGACGTGCCTGTTCCCCGGTCAACAGGGGCCAGGCCTGATAATCCCGGTCAAGCAGAAAGGATTGCTGCGGGTGGATGTAAAGTGGCGTGCGGCCCTGATGATCAATACGGCAGCGAACCGGCAGCAAACCGGCGGTTTTGAAATCAAAACCCGGTCGCTCGTCTACCGTGGTGTAGAGTTCGGCCAGCAGGGTCGTGTTGAACAAACGAATCGACTGTGTACTCACCGGTAACCGGGCCGCAGACACCGGTTCTTCCCGGTGGGGCGTGCAGGCCGGAAACCAGACCAGAACAATCAAGACCAGGCAGGGCATCAACCGGTGCAGGCAGGTCGCCGCTCTTCGCGATAAAATCATGTGGCTATATCAAAAAAGGACAGGGATAATGGCCGCATTTTACCGCAAGCAACCCGCAAAACACCGCCTATGGTTTCCAACGCTGACCTGACCGACGCCCAGCAATCCTTCCAGACACTCAAGGCCTGGATGGAATCGCGGATCATTGGCCAGGATGTTCTGATTGAGCGCATGCTCACTGCCCTGCTGGCAGATGGCCACCTGCTGGTGGAAGGTGCCCCCGGTTTGGCCAAAACCCGGGCCATCAACGTACTGAGTCAGGGGATTGAGGCTGACTTTCACCGCATCCAGTTCACACCGGATCTGCTGCCCGCCGACCTCACCGGCACCGACATCTACCGCCCGCAGGATGGCAGTTTCGAGTTTCAGCCAGGCCCCCTGTTTCACAATCTGGTGTTGGCCGATGAAATCAACCGCTCACCGGCCAAGGTGCAATCAGCCCTGCTCGAAGCCATGGCCGAACGCCAGATCACGGTGGGGCGTGAAACCTACCCGCTCCCCGCCCTGTTCATGGTGATGGCCACCCAGAATCCGCTGGAACACGAGGGCACCTACCCATTGCCGGAGGCACAACTTGACCGTTTCATGTTGTTTCTACGCATCGCCTACCCGGAACCCCGCCACGAACGGGCCATATTGAAACTGGCCCGGGATGAAGTGCGTGACCCGCCCGTCACTGATGCGAAGCCAATCGGGCAGACCACCCTGTTTGCCGCCCGTCAGCAGGTTGCCGATGTTTATATGGCGGATGCCCTGGAGGAATACCTGGTACAACTGATACTGGCCACCCGCAATCCGGGCATTTTTGCCGAGGAACTCGGTGGCTGGTTGCAGTACGGAGCCAGCCCCCGCGCCACCATCGCCCTGGATCGGGCAGCCCGTGCCCGCGCCTGGCTCAAGGGACGGCAGTACGTGGCACCGGAGGACATCCAGACCCTGGCTCCGGACATCCTGCGCCACCGCCTGATCCTGACCTATACGGCTGAAGCCGAGGGCATCACCGCTGATCAGTGCATACAGGAATTGCTGCGCCGGGTGGCGGTACCGTGAGAGGCGTCCGGTCGGGGTGAGTGGTGAGTGGTGAGTGGTGAGTGGCAAGTGGTGAGTGAACACTGCATACTAACCCCTGACTCCTGACCCCTGACCCCTGACCCCTGACCCCTGACCCCTGACCCCTGACCCCTGACCCCTGACCCCTGACCCCTAACCCCTGACTCCCGAATTCACGTTGAGTAT
>CAIVXW010000489.1 GCA_903910005.1 uncultured Methylococcaceae bacterium | reverse complement strand
GCAGACTTCCTGCGGTTGTTGGACACCGGGAGTTTCGTCCCCTTGGGGAGTCGGGCCTGGGATCCCATGGAAAAATGGTTCATTATCAGACAGACGGGCGATGATTCCCGCAAAGGCACGCAATTTGACGGATTCATGGGCAGAATGCAAGCCTGAGTTGGCGGCCCCCCGCGCCGCCTCCGGTCTCCCTCCCGTGTGCGGACGTGGGCGTTGCCGGTGTCAGGATGATGCGGTGGATGATATGATTGTCACCGTTTTTTCTTATTCCCCCAACCCAAAGGTACCCCGATATGGCAAGTCTGGAAACCCCCGTGTGTGATTTTGGCAAACCCGCTCCCGATTTCTCCCTGCCCGGTACGGATGGCCGTATCTGGACATTGCAGGACTGTCAGGGTCCGCAGGGATTGCTGGTGATGTTCATTTGTAATCATTGTCCCTATGTCAAGGCGATACAGGACCGTATCGTCCGGGATACCCGTGAACTCAGGGAACTGGGGGTTTATTCCGTTGCCATCATGTCGAACGATACGGTCAATTACCCGGATGATTCCTTCGACAACATGAAGGGCGTGGCTGAACGCTGGGGCTATCCATTCCCGTATCTGTATGACGAAACCCAGGCAGTGGCCCGGGCCTATGGCGCGGTTTGCACGCCGGATTTCTTTGGTTACAACAACCGGCTTGAATTGCAGTACCGGGGCCGTCTCGACGCCAGCCGACGCGAAGTCAACCCGCCCGATTTACCCCGCGAACTGTTCGACGCCATGAAACAGGTCGCCGCAACCGGAAAGGGGCCGGAGCAGCAGATACCCGGTATCGGTTGCTCCATCAAATGGCGTGATGGTTAATCATTCCATATCCAATTCTTGAGGAGTATCCAATGACATTCAAAAGAATGACCGATCTCGATCTCAACGGCAAACGGGTTCTGATTCGTGAGGATCTGAACGTGCCGGTCAAGGACGGCAAGGTCACCAGCGACACCCGTATCCTGGCCAGTTTACCCACCCTGCGTCATTGCATGGCGGCTGGAGCCAGGGTCATGGTGATGTCCCATCTGGGCCGCCCGGTTGAAGGCGAATATGCCGGGGAATTTTCCCTGAGACCGGTCGCCAACCGGTTGGCGGAACTACTGGACAGGCCGGTGCGACTGGTAACACACTGGCTGGATGGGGTTGACGTCGCACCCGGCGAACTGGTTCTGTGCGAAAACGTCCGTTTCAACCGGGGCGAGAAAAAGGACGATGCGGAACTGTCCCGCAAAATGGCAGCCCTCTGTGACATTTACGTCATGGATGCCTTTGGCACCTCGCACCGGGCCGAGGCCTCAACCCACGGCGTGGGTCGTCACGCGCCGGTAGCCTGTGCCGGTATCCTGCTGGCCGCCGAACTTGAGGCACTGGGGCGGGCACTGCATGAACCCAAACACCCCCTGCTGGCCATTGTTGGCGGTTCCAAGGTTTCCACCAAACTGCTGGTACTGGAGTCGCTGTCCGGTGTGGTTGATCAGTTGATTGTAGGCGGCGGGATTGCCAATACGTTTATCGCAGCCGCCGGTTACCCGGTGGGCAAATCCCTGTACGAAGCCGACCTGATTCCTGAAGCCGGGCGGCTGATCGCCCAGGCCATTGCCCGTGGCGGTGAGATTCCCATACCGGTTGACGTGGTGTGTGCGAAGGAATTTTCCGAAACGGCCACGGCCACGGTGAAACCGGTCAGTCAGGTGGCGGAAGATGATCTGATCCTTGATATTGGCCCGGAAACGGCGGCCCTGTATGCGGCCCGGATCAAGGCGGCTGGTTCCATTGTCTGGAACGGCCCGGTTGGCGTGTTTGAAATCGACCAGTTTGGCGAAGGTACCCGTACCATTTCACTGGCAATCGCCGACAGCGAAGCCTTCTCCATCGCCGGTGGCGGAGACACCCTGGCCGCCATCGAAAAATACGGCATCGCTGACCGGGTTTCCTACGCCTCCACCGGCGGCGGGGCATTTCTGGAGTTTCTGGAAGGAAAGAAACTCCCGGCAGTGGCAATGCTGGAAGCCCGTAGCCACTGACACTGACGTCGCCGCAGTCCCCGCCAGCCTGAGGGCTGGCCGGGATTCCCTCAAATCCATTCAACCCAACCCCGTAGGTAAACCCCTGTATTATGGCAAGAGTGACCGTAGAAGACTGTCTGGCCCATGTCGATAACCGCTTTCAACTGGTTTTGCTGGCCTCAAAAAGGGCAAGGCAGTTATCCCGTCGTCCGGATGAGAATATGCTGCCCTGGGAAAACGACAAGGCCACCGTGCTGGCCCTGCGCGAAATTGCAGCCGGCCACATCACCCGTGATTATCTGATCCACGGTCCCAAACACGATTATCCGGCCCCCAGCCCGCACCCGATTTCAAGCCTGCATGGCCCGCTGGGGGATGATGATGAGTCCTTTTGACCGACTTGCATGAACGGCTCACCGCCATGAATGCCGTGTCTGCCTGCAAACCGATTGAGTTACCGGAGGACAAACTGTTCAGGCGACTGAGCAGGATCGTCTCATCCTATCTGGAGCCTCAGCAGGTGGAGGACATTCGTCGTGCCTACACGGTTTCGGCAGAGGCCCATCAGGGACAAACCCGCCTGACCGGCGAGGCCTATATTTGCCATCCCCTCTCGGTCGCCCTGATCCTGGCTGATTTCCGCATGGACAGCAAAGGCATCATGGCGGCCATCATGCACGATGTCATTGAAGATACCGCCATCACCAAGGATCAATTGCGCGAGCAATTTGGTGAGGAGGTCGCCGATCTGGTCGACGGGGTGACCAAACTGACCCAGCTTGATTGCAAATCCAGGGCTGAGGCTCAGGCCCAGAACGTACGCAAGATGGTCATGGCCATGGTCAAGGACTTACGGGTCATTCTGGTCAAACTGGCGGATCGCCTGCATAACATGCGTACCCTGGGGGTCATGTCGCCCGAACGGCGTCGGCGCATTGCCCGCGAAACCCTCGACATCTACGCCCCCATTGCCAACCGGCTGGGCATGAGTGAAATGAGGCAGGAACTGGAAGACCTGGGATTTTGTGCCCTGCATCCCATGCGTTACCGCGTCCTTGAGAAGGCAGTGAGAAAGGCCCGGGGCAACCGGCGTGAAGTGGTCGCCACGGTGGAATCTGCCCTGAAAAAGCGACTGGAAGATTCGGGCCTGCCCCGGTGCGAGGTCATCGGTCGGGAAAAGCACCTTTATAGCATCTACCAGAAAATGCGCGGCAAGCACCTGTCGTTTTCCGAAGTACACGATGTGTATGCCTTCAGGGTGATTGGCGACACCATCGACGACAGTTACCGCAGTCTGGGCGTGGTACACAACCTGTATAAACCCATACCAGGACGGTTCAAGGACTATATCGCGGTGCCCAAAGGCAATGGCTATCAGTCGTTACACACGGTTTTGGTGGGGCCGTTTGGTCAACCGCTGGAAATCCAGATTCGCACCCGGGCCATGCACCGACTGGCTGAATCCGGCATTGCCGCCCACTGGCTCTACAAAAGCGAACCGGAATCAGGCACCCAGTCGAGTCAGGTCAGGGCACGTGAATGGCTGAAGGAATTGCTGGAAATACAGAAAAACGCCGGTGATTCACTGGAGTTTCTCGATAATCTCAAGGTGGATCTGTTCCAGCAGGAAGTGTATGTTTTTACCCCCAAGGGCAAGATCATCAAACTGCCACGGGGAGCCACCCTGGTCGATTTTGCCTATGCCGTCCATACCGATATTGGCAATACCTGCGTATCGGCCCGAATCGACCGCATACTGGTACCGTTACAAACGGTGCTGGCCAATGGCCAGACGGTGGAAATCATTACTGCTCCCTGGGCACGCCCCAACCCGCAATGGCTCAATTTTGTGGTGACCGCCAAGGCGCGTTCCTCAATACGCAGTTATCTGCGTAACTTCAAGAAACAGGAGGCCCAATCGCTGGGCCAACGCCTGCTGGATCAGGAACTGAGGGCACAGGGAGAACGGCTTGACGATGTGGCCGAAGCGCGGATTGCGGCACTGCTGCAAATTCTGGAGGAACCCTCGCTGGAGCATTTGCTGGAAAACATCGGCCTGGGCAATCGACTTCCCTTTCTGGTGGTGCGTCAGTTGTTGCCGGATCAGCCCGGGGGTTCCCGCACGGCCAGTGACGCCACTGACCGCACCGCAGGTCTGAGTCCGCTCATCATTCGGGGGACTGAAGGGATGGTGGTCAGCCTGGCCAAATGTTGCAGGCCCATACCGGGTGATTCCATCGTCGGGTTTTTCAATCCGGGCAAGGGGATCGTAATCCACCTTAGTGAATGCAACAACGCGCTTGAACAGGGCAGAAAACCGCTGAACTGGCTTAATGTTGAATGGGATAAACAGGTTCAGGGGGAATTTCCGGCCACCATCCGGCTGGAACTGATGAACCAGGTGGGCACCCTGGCCACGGTGGCATCGACCATCTCCCGCATGAAAGCCAATATTGAAAACGTCCAGATCACCAACCAGGATACCCAAATGTCGACTGACACCATCACCCTGCTGGTCAGGGATCGGGTACACCTGGCTGCGGTCATGCGCGAGCTACGCAAACTCAGTGTGGTGGTCAGAATTTCCCGCATCAAATCAGAACTCCGAAAGAGGCATCTACATGGCAACAAGACAAATCATTCAGACTGACCAGGCTCCCCAGGCCATTGGCACCTACTCGCAGGCCGTGCGGGTGGGCGATACGGTATACCTGTCCGGGCAGATTCCGCTTGATCCGGCCAGCGGCACGCTGGTCGAAGGCGACATTGAACGGGAAATCAGCCGGGTATTTGATAACCTCAAGGCCGTCGCGGAGGCGGCTGGCGGTAGTCTGAATGATGTGGTTAAACTCAATATCTTTTTGACTGATCTTTCCCATTTCGCAATCGTCAACCAAATCATGGCCCGCTACTTTACCGAACCCTACCCGGCCCGGGCTGCCCTGGGCGTCGCCGCGCTGCCACGCGCCGCCCGGGTTGAAATGGACGGCGTGATGGTGCTGTAACGGCAGCAGGGCAGGGTGAATGGGGAATGGGGAATGGGGAATGGGGAATGGGG
>CAIVXW010000488.1 GCA_903910005.1 uncultured Methylococcaceae bacterium | reverse complement strand
TGTGGCTGAATCCTGTTGCATGAAACAGTTAAATGGAGGGTTCTGCCGGTGTTTCCTCAAGTGGATGAACCAGCCCGGTCAGGTTTTTGAGTTCAATGGTAATGCCATCGTCGCTGGCTGAGTAGATGAAATCCTGCAGGGTTTCGATTATGTCCTGGTCAATGAAAATGGCTCGACTGCCGTCAATAATGACATGGCTGTCAGGTTCTATGCTGGCGATACACTGACGCAAGACTGGTTTGTTAAGGAATGAAACGTCCTTGTTCATACGCAGAAGATAGTTGTTACCGTGTCGGGTGAGACTGATGGCCGCGTGAAAGTTGGTTCTGATCACGTAGTAAAGGCCAAACGCCATGCCGACCCCGATGCCGATCAGCAGGTCAGTAAACAGTATGGAAAATACGGTGACAATGAACGGGATTATCTGGCTGGCTCCCTTGTGGAGCATGTCAAGAAATAATTTTGGTTTTGCCAGTTTATAGCCAGTTATCAGCAGGATGGCTGCCAGGCTGGAGAGGGGAATCTGGTTAAGGTATTCACTAATGAAAAGGGCACTCAGCAACAACAGTATTCCATGGACAAAACAGGCGACTTTGGTGCGGCCACCGGCATTGACATTGGCCGAACTTCTGACGATGACTGCCGTCATGGGCAATCCGCCCGCCAGGCCGCACAACAGGTTGCCGATGCCCTGGGCAATCAGTTCCCGGTTGGTTGGAGCCAGACGTCTCAGCGGATCCAGTTTGTCGGTGGCTTCAAGACTCAACAGGGTTTCCAGGCTGGCTACCAGAGCCAGGGTGAGCGCGATGGTATAGACGGCCGGATTGTTCCATTGGGAGAAGTCGGGCAGGCTCAGTTGATGGATGAATCCTGCCAGGTCAGGAATGGGTGGCAGGTTGACCAGGTGTTTTTGTTCAATGCTCCAGTCCGGACTGTACTGACGGGCATAAAGGTTGAAACCAATTCCCCACAGTACCGCCATCAGTGGGCCGGGCAGCAACGACAGTAAGGGGTTTCTTTTGAGGGGAGCGGTTTCCCACAGCAACATGATTAAAATGGCCACTACGCTGACAACCACCGCCCCCGGCGACAGGGCTTCCAGCGAATAACTGATTTCCGACAGGGTTGTGTGGGTATCTGATTGGCTCCAGGATTCATCCCCTTCGTAATCGGCATCATAGCCCACGGCGTGGGGTATTTGTTTGAGTATCAGGATCAGTCCTATTGCGGCCAGCATGCCCTTGATGACTGCCACCGGAAAGTAAGCCCCGATGATACCGGCCTTCAGTAAACCCAGACCGATCTGGATCAAACCCGCCAGCATGACCGAAAACAGGAGGGTCTGGAAACTTCCCAGCGTCTGGATGGCCGACATTATAATAACCGTCAGGCCGGCCGCAGGGCCACTGACGCTGAGTTGTGAGCCACTCAGCCAGGAGACGACCAGTCCGCCGATGATTCCGGTGATGACACCGGAAAACAACGGAGCCCCGGAGGCCAGCGCAACACCCAGGCACAGTGGTAATGCCACCAGAAAAACCACCAGTCCGGCCGGCAAATCGTTTTTGAGGTGTTCGCCGTAATAGGCAAGGTGTTTATGTAGCATGGGTCAGTCATCCGCACATTGATAGATCGGCTCAATCCGGTGGTCGGGCGTCAAGTAGATGAGTTCATGAATCACGCCATCGTCCAGTCCGTACACACAGCCATGCAGGGTGGGGCGGTGTTGGGTTCGCCAGCACTTCTGGATGATGGAGGTGTGGGCGAGATTGTATACCTGCTCAATGACATTCAATTCCACCAGACGATTGGCTCGTTCATCCAGACCAGGCAGGGCTTCAAGTTCGTGTTGATGCAACCGGTAAACATCCTTGATGTGCTGTAGCCATTTATTGACCAGACTCAGATTGGGTTGCTGGCGACTGAGGGCCGCCTTCACACCGCCGCAGTTGTAATGACCACAAACCACCACGTGCCTGACGCCCAATACCTGCACGGCATATTGCACCACACTCAGGCTGTTGAAATCGGTTTTGATGATCTGATTGGCGATATTGCGATGGACAAAAATTTGTCCGGGTTCGGCGTTGGTGATGATTTCCGCCGGTACCCGACTGTCAGCACAGCCGATCCAGAGAAAATCAGGCGTCTGTTTGTCAACCAGTCGTTTGAAATAGTCGGGTTCACGTGAGGTTTTCTCACTGGCCCACGCCTTGTTTTCAAGCAACAATTTTTCGTATGGTTTCATGTGAGTAACACTGTGTATGCGGGTGGCATTCCCCTCCGGTACCGGTCGACATTCCGTCAGACACTGAAGACATTGGCCGAATTATAGTGTATGTTAGTGCCGCTGTTTGGGATGTCCCCAGGCGACTTTTAGTCAGCATCCTACGCCTCAAGCGGCAGGGCTTCGGTCGGTCAGCCAACCATGGACGCCGAAGCCCTCCTGCCCTTCCCGAACCCGGTCAGGGTTTCAGGGTTGTTGCCTCCTGCGCCAGTCGGGTGATTCCGGCCCAGTCGCCGTTGGCAATCAGATTCTTCGGGGTCAACCACGATCCCCCCACGCACACTACATTCTTCAGTTTGAAAAATTCAGGCGCATTGGCAGCGTTGATGCCGCCGGTCGGGCAAAATTCGACCTGCGGAAACGGCCCGGCGAAGGATTCCAGCATTTTGACCCCACCTGCAGCGACCGCCGGAAAGAATTTCATCACCGTGAGACCGGCTTCCATGACCTGCATGACTTCCGTCATGGTAGCCACCCCCGGGAAAAACGGCAGGCCGCTGGCGACGATGGCCTTGAGCAGGGTCGGCGGTGTGCCAGGCGAAACCCCAAAGGCTGCGCCCGCCTCGATGGAGGCTTCCAGCAGTTGGGGTGAGGAGATGGTACCCACACCGACAATGGCTCCGGGTACTTCCTGCCTGATCCGTTTGACGGCTTCCAGACCGGCCTCGGTACGCAAGGTA
>CAIVXW010000487.1 GCA_903910005.1 uncultured Methylococcaceae bacterium | reverse complement strand
GTTGGTACACGGTGAAAACCGCAGCAAAATCCGTTTTGCCGAAATTTTACGGCAACGTTTTCCGGGGATGGAGGTCGTGATCCCCTGAGTCTGTTAATAACATTCTGCAGGGTTCCGGGGCGCGGGGCAGCACGGCTCACCCAAAATTGAAGGCGATAGCCGGGAAAGACCGGGGTAGCCCTGAATCCGGTTCAGGTCAAAACGGCCCATTTCTGCTCAGGATTCAAAGCACAGTTTGAGTACATCGCCCATTTT
Organism: uncultured Methylococcaceae bacterium; assembly: GCA_903910005.1. Classification (GTDB taxonomy): domain Bacteria; phylum Pseudomonadota; class Gammaproteobacteria; order Methylococcales; family Methylococcaceae; genus CAIVXW01. The sequence goes on along the minus strand of CAIVXW010000487.1, from coordinate 2,506 downwards.
GGCAGCGTATTCCGGCAGCGAGGCAGGTTTGTGTGCATACCCGGTTGCCCCCAGTTGGTAACTGACCGGAATGTCGGCCGGGTTGCTGGATGAAGACAGGATAATCACCGGTACCTCGGGCGACGGGCTAACCTGTTTCAGTGCCCGGAGAAAGCCGAATCCGCCCATGCCCGGCATTTTGATGTCGAGCAAAATCAGTGCAGGTACGCCGCTGTGCAGCCGGTGCGGATTGTCGGGATCGGTCAGAATGGCCAGGGCTTCTTCCGCGCTGCTGCCCCGGACGATGGTTTCTTCCCAGCCATTTTGCCGGAGTCCCCAGCAAATAAGGTCGTAATCCACGTCTGAATCTTCGACGATGAGTATGCTCTGGTTGGTGTTCATGAGGGACGATCCTGAGTCGATGAAGGCGTTAGCGTAAAAAAGAAGGTAGTGCCCTGGCCGGGCGTGGAGTCAAGCCAGATGCGTCCGCCGTGTCGTTCGACCGCCTTGCGGACGATGGTCAGACCGGCACCGGAGCCACCGCCGTAGGCTTCGCTGCCGTGCAGGCGGCGGAACAGTTCAAAGATGTCGGCATGGTGTTCGGTGGCAATCCCGATGCCGTTGTCCCTGACGAAAAACACCGGGATTGCGTGATTCAGGTAATACCCTATTTCAATCCGGCGGGCGGTGTGGTCATTGTATTTGGCGGCATTGCGAATCAGGTTTTGGTAGATGGCCTTGACCTTGACCTCGTCACAGTGAGTCTCGGGGAAATCCGCCTGGATTTCGATGCGAAGATCCAGCTTGGGATAGGCCAGCATCACCATCCCGGCGACCTCCCGAACCAGTTCTCCCATGTCATGGGGTTTGATGTCCATGACATTTTTGCCGGTGTTGGTGAACCACATCAGGGACTTGAGGGTTTCCTCCATGCGGTAGGTCAGTTCCACCAGACTGTCCATCCGTTTGACATTTCTGTCAGACAGGCTCTGCCCGTCTTCCATTTGAATAAGTTGCAGGTAGCTGCGGATGCCTATCAGGGGTTCGCGCAGATCATGGGCAGCAGAGTAGAAGAAGCTGTCCATTTCCTGTTGCCGGATTTCGCCTTCAGGATTCAGGTCGCCTGCCAGCTTGATGCGCTGCAGGATCAGATCCGTCAAGGCCTGACGTAAATCCCCGGCGTATTCAATTTCGCAGGCCAGCCAGTTTTTTGAGCGACCCCGGCTTACCTGTTTCCACAGGGCAAAGGAATTGCGCGGATGCAGTTCCCGCAGTGCGCCTTCCCCCTGTACTTCGACCGGCTTGTCAGGGTTGCCTGCCCAGTGTACATCCTGCGGGTATTCCCGCCGAAACCAGAACAGGGCGTTCTCACTGGCCTTCGGTAGCACCATGGCCAGAACGCCAGCCGATATTTCACTGAATTCAGCCGCCGGCGGATAATCCGCAGCCAGCCTGTCAGTGACATAGAGGGTATGATTTTGCTGCGACAGCCAGTCGGCCAGATGGCGTACCTGAGGCTCGGTGGGCGTGTCCCCCTGCAGAATCACCTGCCCTTCCATGATGATGGCCACACCGTCAGCGTCCAGGGTTTCCAGCAAATCCAGACGGGCAGCGGCATCGGCAGAAAAATGCAGACTGATCTGGCGGGTTGCCCGTTCAATCTGGCGGGCCAGTGCCTGCCGAAGCCGGTTACGGTAGTCGTCGTAGTCACTGTCCTGATATTCACGCAGCCACTGGGTAATGACACCGGCCAGTAATTCAGCCGGAACCCGTTCGGGATAGGTCAGATGGCGCGGGGCTGAATGGTGCATGCAGGAAATCAGACCCCATAGCGTGCGATTGACCAGCAGGGGCATGACCAGGGTGGATTTTACCCCCATGTTACGCAGGTACACGCTGTACATGAGCGATACACTACGCAGGGTTGAGAAGCTCAGGTCGACCGGATGTTCAAACCCCGCCTGCCGGAATGGGGGAAGCAGGGGAACCGGCTCATAATCGGCATTTGGCAGGAATCGCACCGTGCGAAACTGGAACAGGCGGCGGGCCGGTTCAGGGATGTCACTGGCCGGGTAGTGCAGATGCAGGTAAGACTCCAGTCCGGATTCCCGGGCTTCCGCCACGACGTGGCCGCTGCCATCGGCCAGAAAGCGGTATATCATCACCCGCTCGAAGCCAGTGCAGGTTTTTAGCAGATCGCAGGCCTGTTGCAGAAACTCCTCCAGCCGACCGGCCCGTTTCAGCAGTGGCAAGGCATTGTGCAGGGTATGAATCGCCCCGGCGGTTTCAGAATCCGGCGCAGGGCGGGTCGGTTCCAGTTCCAGAATCAACAGGCCGTCCATCCGGTTGCCAAACAGGTGGATCTCGCTGTCGGCGTGTCCCGGGCTATTAAAAGTCAGTAGATGCAGGTAGGTTTGCGCCAGGTCGTTGTCAAGCAATGCCTGTCGTACCGCCTGACAGGTTTCCTCTCCCAGTAACCGGGCCAGTGTGTGTCCCTGCCAGGCCTCATCGGCCACCCCGAGGAGGG
>CAIVXW010000486.1 GCA_903910005.1 uncultured Methylococcaceae bacterium | reverse complement strand
GCAGGCGGATTTTTTAAAAAAATTTTGGTGGTGGGACTAATTTATTTTTTCCTGGCCGCGTGGCGGGCGGGCCACCCGAGTTTCCAGGATATAAAGCCTTCAACCAGACAGGCCCACCCCTCATGCCGGCATGACGGTTCTGTAACTCCGCCACAACTGGATACCTTCACAGGACACCGGAACGCTGCACCCCAGCCTGGCACTGAACGGCACGGCACCAGGCCGGGGCTTGGCGTTCCTGGGGAATCCTCGTGAAAAAAGTCACTTTTCCTGAATATCCGGCTTAAAAATGTCCGTATTTGTTTTCATGAACCCAAGAATGCTTTTCACGCACAGCATACAAATGGCAATATCATTTTCAGATATACTCTGCGGTGCTCGTGTTACTGCTTCCCGCAGATGAACCACTTCATTGCCCATTATACGCATGGAGTGCAGGTAATATATCAGCCACATGGCAATGCCTTTTTGCTCCAATCCAGTGATTTTTTGATATAAGTCATTTGTTTTTGTCTTTGGCGTGATGCTTTCAGTAATAAACTCTGCGAGCTTGCGTGCTACTACGCCCAGTTCTGTAGTACTGGGCTGTTGGTTTTCAAACAGACTCTTGAGTTCTTTCATAATGATTCTTTCACGTAGACTGGTGTACATCATCAGTGCATCAATATCGGCACGCACCGACTCCCTGAGATGTTCTATCAGTTGGCTGGTTTTTGGCTCCGTGTAAGATTGACCTATGGATTGGCGCAATTCATCGCGTATCAATCCGGCTTTAGTGTCATTAAATTCGACAAAAAGCACCTTGTTCAGATGTTCATATTTTCTCAACATGGTTCTGGAATTTTCGATCAATTCCGGCATTATGTCGCGGATGGATTCCCCCATACTGCCGGTACCAATCAAAGGCAGGGCGATGGAAGCCACCATTATTTTTTTGGCTTCGAGAAAACCGATGGAAGAAAACACGTCGCTGGTCATGTCAGACAAGGCGTTTGCCGTACCCATGTTTTCCACACAGGCCAGATACTTGAAGAGCTGATTTTCCACGGGCCGGGAAATCCACACACAAAAATCCTTGCGAAGATCAAGCAAGGGATCTTGCTCCAGTGTTTTAACGATGACATTGCAGTTATTTGCAAGTGCCGCAATAACTGTCCCAGGCACAGGGGAGTAATCTTTATGGAATGCAGAAATGGCCAATACGTCACAGGAGACTTTGGTAATGTCTCCGTGATATATTTCAACCGTTTTCAATCCCCAGGGGGTTTCACAACCAATCACATCAATTTGTTTCATAACCATAATCTGGATGGAGAAAAAATATGCCCGAAAATAAAGCTCAGGATCAACGGTTAGGGGTTTTATGGGAACACAGAGCTGAACTGACCCAAGCCGATTATCCTGAATTATACCGGATGGTTCATGCCATTCTGACCACACCATTACACAAAAAACCCGGAGCCTGGCCAGAATGAGGCTTCATCACGAACCCCTGGGCATGCTTGATCTGTGGATGTGGAAGCGGGAACTGAAGGACAGTGACGGAAACCATCCGGGACTGAAGGAAAGCGGTCGCCGGACCGAAGGTTATGAGCGCGTGGCGGAACGGGCGCGGCAATTGCGGGGGGGGGCTGGTGTACGTTGCGGATCGGGAGAGCGACCTGTTTGAATTGATGAACCGGGCCCACGAACCGGGACACCCGGCCGATTACGTGCTGCGATCGAAGCATG
>CAIVXW010000485.1 GCA_903910005.1 uncultured Methylococcaceae bacterium | reverse complement strand
GGCGACGGACGCCTGTTTCAGCTCAGTTTCAATGTATTGCGCCGCAACGATAGCCTGTTCGGCATTTCAGTATTTGCCCGCGACATTACCCGCGAGCGGCAAATGCTGCTGGAACGGGAACAGGCTGCCCGCGAACTGGAACAGCATCGGAATCATCTGGAGGAGATGGTCACCCAGCGAACCCTGGAATTATCCGCTGCCAAACAGGCGGCGGAGGTGGCTAATCAGGCCAAAAGCCGGTTCCTTGCCAACATGAGCCATGAAATCCGCACGCCGCTGACCGCCATCATCGGCTTTTCCGAAAGTCTCCTGAGCGATGAATCCCCCTTCCAGGAACGCCAGCAGACACTCAAAACCATCATCAGCAACAGCCGTCACCTGCAGGAGATCATCAGCAACATCCTGGATTTTTCCAAAATTGAGGCCGGTCGGCTGGAGATCGAGCCCCTGCGTTTCTCCCTCACGGATTTTCTGACGGATATGGAGCGGCTGGGACACTCCCTCAGCCACCCCAAGGGGCTGGATTTCGGCCTGCATATCCTGATGCCGATTCCCGCATTCATCCACAGTGACCCCACCCGATTACGGCAAATCCTTATCAACCTGCTGGGCAATGCGGTCAAATTTACCTCGGCACCCGGTTCCATTCGCCTGATTGTGGGCGGTGATCCGGTCGAACGGCAGTTGATGCTGGTGGTGCAGGACACTGGCGTGGGTATCAGTAAGGAGGAGGTCAAGCGGCTGTTTCAGCCCTTCACCCAGGCCGACAATTCCACCACCCGCCGGTTCGGCGGAACCGGGCTGGGACTCAGCATTTCCCGTGAACTGGCCCGTTTGCTGGGCGGCGATATCCAGGTGTTCAGCGTCAAGGGTCTGGGCAGCCTGTTTGTGGTGTCGGTGGCTACCGGTGATGTGGAAGAGGCCGACATGCTGGATCACTGGCCGCTGACGGATCAATCAGCCCCAACCGTCCCCGACACGACCGCCAGCGCGATTCCACAACTGGGCGGACGCATCCTGCTGGCCGAGGATACACCGGACAGCCAGCGTTTGATTACCCTGCTGATCCGCCGTACCGGGGCGGAGGTCATTGTGGTCAACAATGGTCAGGAAGCCGTGGAACGAGCCCAGGAGACGGAGTTTGATCTGGTATTGATGGACATGCAGATGCCGGTCATGAGTGGACTGGATGCGACCCGTATGCTGCGGCTGACCGGTTTTGATCAGCCAATCCTTGCCCTGACCGCCAACGCCACAGAAAGCGACCGCAAGGAGGCGATTGAAGCGGGCTGCGACGGCTTTTTGACCAAACCGATTGAGCAGGCAAATTTCTTTGCCGCACTTTCCAGCCATCTGCCCGCTGCCACTTCCGCCAGCGTAGCGGCATCGGTGCCGCGCCCGGAGCCACCGCCTGTCGATGCTGAATTTGCGGCACTGCAACAAAATTTTTACCGGGAATTGCCGGAACGACTGGCCGTCATTCAGCAGGCCTGCGCGATTCGGGCAGGGAGGTCGTGGCTGATCTGACAGGCCTTAAACCTGATTATTCTTCCGACTACGGTC
>CAIVXW010000484.1 GCA_903910005.1 uncultured Methylococcaceae bacterium | reverse complement strand
TCACCATCGCCAACCGGATTTACGCCGAGATCATCCCGCGTGAACTCACCTGGATTGCCCAAACCCGCATTACCCAGCAACAAGCCTGGTTCCTCCGCGCTGACCGCAGTCTGGACACGCCTAAACTGCTGGCGGCATTCCAGCAGTTTTTCCGGGAAAGTTCAGAGAATTGGCTCAGGCATTTTGATTATCAGGAAGCCGGCCCACAGTTATTGCTGCAAGCCTTTTTGCAACGCATCGTCAATGGCGGTGGCCGGATTGACCGCGAATACGGGTTGGGCCGAAAGCGCACCGACCTTTACATCCAATGGCCGCTGGACGAAGCACAGGGCTACCACGGCCCGATGCAACGGATTGTGCTGGAACTCAAAATCCAGCGGGGTAGCCTGCAACCGCTGCTACAAACCGGTCTGGCACAAACGGTGGAATACGCTAAACGCTGCGGGGCCGATGAAGCCCATTTACTGATTTTTGACCGCCGACCGGACATTGCCTGGGAGGAAAAGATATGGCAGCGCGAAGAGCAGCATGAAGGCATGACGGTGAACGTGTGGGGGGCGTAGGTTTATCCCGGCAGTTCCCCCTTCAATCCCAGGCGTCGGGCCAACCGATGCAGGTTGCCACGGTCCAGTCCCAGGCTACGGGCGGTTTCTGCCCAGTTTCCGCCATGCGCTTCCAGTCTGTCACGAATCAGTTGACGCTGAAAATCATCCGTAGCGTGGGTCAGCGTGGCGGCAGGCTGGCCGGGTTGGGTTCGTGCCATCACCGTATCCAGTCCGTCCAGATCAGCCGGATGCACCACCACCGGTTCGTCACGGGTAGCGGCTGCCCGCAAGGCTCCACGCAGGACGACATGTTCCAGTTCCCGAACATTACCGGGCCAATCGTAGCCACACAGCAGGCGGAGTGTGGCTGGACTCATGGATAATTGCCGCAGTCCCAGTCGCACCCGTGATATCTCAAGAAAATGACCGGCCAGCACCGGGATGTCTTCCGGGCGTTGCCGCAACGGTGGAACCTGAAGCGGGTATACGCTTAAACGGTGGTAAAGATCCGCCCGAAAGCGGCCAGCTTTTACCTCCTCGGCCAGGAGCCGGTTGGTGGCGGCAATGATGCGGACATCCACCCTGAGGCTGCGATCCGAGCCTACCCGCTGAATTTCGCCGAATTGCACGGCCCGCAGCAGTTTTGCCTGTATGCCCAGGGGCAATTCACCCACCTCGTCCAGAAACAGGGTGCCCCCTGCCGCCAGTTCAAATTTTCCCATGCGTTCACTGGCGGCCCCGGTGAACGCCCCCCGGGTGTGACCAAACAACTCGCTCTCGGCCAGCGACTCCGGCAGGGCGGCGCAATTGACATGCACCAGCACCTGACCGGCCCGATTTGAGCGCGAGTGGAGGATACGGGCCAGCACTTCCTTGCCCACGCCGGTTTCTCCCGTCAGCAAAACGGTCAGATCGGACGGTGCCACGATCTCCATTTCCCGGTTAAGTGCCTGCATGGCCGAACCCAGCCCCGGTAAGGGCTGGCTGCGTTCGAGTGCTTCGGTGACCAGTTCAGCCGCCACCTGTCCGCGATGCCGGGCCAATGCTTCCAGCATCACGATGTAGGCCTCATGCCGCAGGGCAACCGTGGCAATGGCTGCGAATACCTTGAAAACACAGGTATCCACCCCCTCAAAGGCATTGGCCTGCAAGGCATCCGCCGACAGCACCCCCAGCAAGGTATCCTCACTGTAAAGGCTGCATCCGAGGCAGGCGTGTACCGGCAGTTTGCGTCCCGGATCATCTGCCAGCAGGCCGTCGTAGGGGTCGGGACGCGGGTCATCTGCCGCGAAACGTACCGGTTCGCGTGATGCAATAATGGCGGCGAAGCGCGGGTGTTCGTCTGGCCTGAAACCGCGCCCCATGACTTCCGCCGATAAACCCCGCAGGGCGACCGGTAGCAAAACACCGTCCTGGTACCGCAACAACGCACAGGCCTTGTTGCCGGTGACGGTCGAGAACAGGTCAAGGAAGCGGTGAAACCGCTCGGTTGCAGAGACACTGGCCGTCAGGTTGAGTACGGCGGCACGAATGGCGTCTTCAATGCGGGACGGGAATGCAGAGGTAGTCATTGCGACAATCGCTGTTGTTATAAAGACAACTTTTTGTCATCAGGCAGAATAAGGGTTTAGCCTGTTATGCTGTCAAATTGACAGCAATTTATCATGCGATTGGGGTGCATTGCCAGCACTCAGCGAGTATATCCCTCCGTAAAACCCGGTATTGACAGGCTGCCTGGTGATGGCACGGCTGCTGCTGGCCTGAACCGGGCTGTGCAGGCTATTCCCGCTCAGGGATGCCGATGACAGCCACCCATGCCACCTGAAATCAAAAACCGGAGTGCCCAATGTCTACCATAACCCCGAATGCCAGCCTGTATGAACGTCTGGGCGGTGCCGCTGCCGTTGACGCTGCGGTCAACATTTTTTATCGCAAGGTCATTGCCGATTCCCGCATCAATCATTTTTTTACCGGCGTGGACATGGACAGACAGGCCGCCAAACAAAAGGCCTTTCTGACCATGGCGTTTGGTGGACCCCACAATTACACCGGTCTGGACATGCGTCGCGGCCATGCCCGGCTGGTGGAAATGGGGTTGAACGACAGCCATTTCGATGCGGTACTGGAAAATCTGGCCAGTACGCTGAGTGAGTTGGCGGTTCCAGCCGACATGACTGATGAGGTGATCGCCATTGCCGAAAGTACCCGTAGCGATGTACTGGGCCGCTAGGTTGCCAAAACGCACGACGGACAGACGGCCCGTATGGTAGCCATCCGCTTTGGTACGCATGAAATCGACCTGACCGATGGAGAAACGGTGCTGGATGCCCTTCTGCGGGAGGGGATTGCCGTGCCGTATTCCTGCCGTAGCGGTTTTTGTCAAACCTGCCTCATGTGCGCCAGTCAGGGTAAGCCACCCCGGGAGGCCATGCAGGGGCTCAGGGATACCTGGAAGGCGTCCAATTATTTTCTGGCCTGCCGCTGCAAGCCGGTCATGGATCTGGAGGTCAGGCTGACCGGGGATTTGCCTGCTCCGGTCAGGGCTCGGGTGCAAAGTGTCCAGCCTCTCAGCCAGGATATCCTGGAGATAGGGTTGGCCACGGATGAACGCCTGCATTATCACCCGGGCCAGTTCATCAACGTAGAGAGCCCGGGCGGGCTGACCCGCAGCTATTCGCTGGCCAGCGTGCCCGGAGAGGACGACGGCCTGCTGTTGCAGGTACGCCGTCTGCCGGGGGGGCGGGTCAGTGGCTGGATACACGAGACCCTGAAACCGGGCGATACCCTGCACATACAAGGCCCGCTGGGGGATTGTTTTTACTGCGAAGGGCAACCGGTGCAGCCACTGCTGCTCATCGGAACGGGGAGCGGACTGGCTCCGCTGAGTGGTATCGCCCGCGATGCCTTGCGGCAGGGCCATAAAGGCCCGATCCATTTATTCCACGGCAGTCGCTCCCGCGACGGACTGTATCTGCAGGATTGTTTGAAACGACTCGCTGCCCGCCATCCGCAGTTTCAGTACACGCCCTGTCTGTCAGGACAGGACATACCCCCCGGATGCGCCAGGGGGCGGGTTCATGAAGTGGCTCAGGCACGTTTCCCCTGCCTGTCCGGCTGGCGGGTCTTTTTGTGTGGTCATCCTGACATGGTTCAGCAGGCCCGAATGATGGCTTTTATGGCCGGTGCTGCCATCAATGACATTTACCTTGACCCCTTCAATGTGGCCCTGACATGAGAAGATCACTGCGCTCCGGTTCCGGATTCATTGTACTGGCCAGTGCAGTAGCCGGATTGGCCATACTGCTGACCGGGCATCTCAGTCAGCAGATTCTGGATCGGGCGGGCAGCCCTTCCCTGCTGGCGTCGATGGGGGCTACTGCCGTTATTCTGTTCGCTCCGGTACGGTATCGGCAAAGCCTGAACAGGCCATGCAGTTCATGTCGCGCCCCGTCACCGTCCGCGCAAACACCCCGCTCAGCACACTGATTTCGTTGCTCGCACAACCCGGAGTTCATCAGGTTTGCGTGCTTGATTCCAGCGACCGACTCGTGGGGGTCATTACCCAATCCGATTTAATAGCCGCATTGACTCATGAATCCGATCCAACCGGTTAATCCTGCCGATTTTATGGCCACGTTTCTGGCCGCCGCCGGTGTCATTCTCGGCGGTTTGGGTTACGCACTGCTTTATGCTGCTGCCAGACTGCAAAACCGCCCCTCGCTGCATCGTGCTGCCCTTCTGGCCTTCGCCCTGTTGGCCGCCTGCCTGCTGGTGCTGGTAAAAACTGCCCATCTGGACGGCGTATGGCAGGGACTTGCTCTGCTGCTACTGCTGGGCTATCGGGTAGCCCCACCGGCCATTTTTCACCTCTGTCATTTGACTCACGCACCGCATGATGAGGAATTTCCTGTATGAACGACGTACCGCCGCCCCGTTGGGCCACTGAACATTTCTGGAAAAAAACCGCGATCTGGGTTACGGCCGGTTCGTTCCTGCTACTGATCCTGCTGACCTTCGACACCCTGTCGCAGGTCGCTGCCGGTGGAAGCCGGGTACCTGCCTACAGCGTGATCAACCAGACCATTGATTATCGCTACGATGAATCCAGCCACCGCTACCGTCCGGTCATTGGCGGGGAATCGCCCCTGTTTGGCCAACCCCTGAATGAAACCGAGGCCGAAAATCTGGTCGCCCTGGGCAAAAAAACCGTGCAGGCCAAAAACTGCGTCAACTGCCATACCCTGCTGGGCAACGGTGCCTACTACGCACCGGATCTCACCAAGGCCTGGCTTGATCCAGGCTGGGTGGATGCCGCCAACCGGGAAAACCTGATGCTGGCGTTCCTGAAGGATCCGCCCGGCAATGCCCGCAGTTTCGGCAGTGGCCGCCGCATGCCGCAACTCGGCATCACCGACGCCGAGGCCCGGGGCATCGTGGCCTTCCTCAAGTGGATGTCGGCCATCGACACCAACGGATTTCCCCATCAATTCAAAACCCTCAATAACGTAGATTCGTGATAAGGCGCGGGGCAGGTGCGAATGGCGAATGGCGAATGGGGGCATGGATTGCGGGTGGGTATGCGGCACTCACTCGCCACTAACCCTACCGGGCCGTCAGGATGGTCGCGCTCCCGGTATACCACTCGTTATTCACCACTGGCCCTTCATCCTGTCATCAACCCGATCTGACGTTGAATACCCTGGAATCACCATGAATAGCCTGACTGTCAGCATTGAATCCATCAAATCCGGTTTTGGCACACTGGATACCGCCCGCCTTAATGGCGGCCAGCGGCTTGCCCTGCATTATTTCAGCATGGCCGCCATTCTGTTCATCGCCCAGTTGTTGTTTGGTCTCCTGGCCGGACTGCAATTCCTGTGGCCCGGTTTTCTGTTTGGCTGGATTGATTTCAGCGTCAACCGGATGATCCACATCAACGCCATGGTGGTATGGATGCTATGCGGCTTCATTGGCTCGGTGTACTGGCTGCTGGAAGAGGAAAGCGGTATCCCGGTCGCGGGTCTCAAACTCGGTAAACTGGCCTTTTGGGTATTGGCCGCCGCCGTTACGGTGGTGGTGCTGGTGTATCTGTTCATCCAGACCGGCCCCGGCAACGACACCACCCGCTGGCTCATCAATGAGGGCCGCGAATACATTGAAGCTCCCCGCTGGGCTGACATCGGCATTGTTGCCGTCATGCTGGTGTTTTTTTACAACGTAGCCGCCACCTTCGCCCGGGGACACTGGTCCGGCATCGCCGGGGTGCTGACCCTGGATCTGGTAGCCCTGGCCGGGCTTTACCTGGCCGGAATGTTCTACGCCACCAACATCACGGTCGATCAATACTGGTGGTGGTGGGTGATCCATCTTTGGGTGGAGGCCACCTGGGAAGTGCTGGTTGGTTGCATCATGGCCTGGGGTCTGATGAAACTGCTGGGCGTCAGTCGCCGGATCGTACAAACCTGGTTATACATTGAGGTAGCCCTGATGTTCGGCTCGGGTATTCTGGGGCTGGGACACCATTATTTCTGGATTGGAACCCCCGATTACTGGTTAACCATTGGCGGTTTTTTCTCGGCCCTGGAACCGGTTCCGCTGGTTGCCATGGTGGTACATTCAGTGTACGACGCCGGTGTTCACAAACTGAAAAACAGCAATCACCCGGCCTTTGCCTGGATCATCGCCCACACGTTCGGCAATTTTCTGGGGGCCGGGGTCTGGGGCTTCATGCACACACTGCCCCAGATCAACCTGTATACCCACGGTACCCAATGGTCGGCCTCCCACGGCCATCTGGCCTTTTTCGGGGCCTACGCCACCCTCATTATTGCCTTCTTTTACCTGGCCGTGCAGCAACTGCGCGGTGGCATGACTTTCGGCGCGAACCTGAGTGACCACGGCTGGAAGTGGAAATGGGCCATGGGTCTGCTCAATACCGGTGTGATGGGGATGACCATCGCCCTGCTGGTGGCCGGTTACGAGCAATCCTTCATTGAGCGGGCAGTGGAAGGCTCGACCTGGAGTGGCTATTTCGCCGCCCAGAATCACCCGTGGTTCCAGCAGGCCATGGGGTGGCGACTGGCATTCGGCGTCATGACTTTCGTTGGCGCGGTGTTGTTGATGGTTGATCTGCTGACCGTAGGGGCTGACCGGGACACAACGCCACTCTCCTGAGCAACACTCATGACCTCACCCGCCCCGGGTTGCAATGCCTGGAGTACGTCATGTCTGCAAGACTCCGGGGATGC
>CAIVXW010000483.1 GCA_903910005.1 uncultured Methylococcaceae bacterium | reverse complement strand
CAGAATCATTATAATCAACAAATATCTCATCTATTGTCCCGGATACCTGGCTACCCACCTCAACAGTCCCTTTAGCATCAAGTATTCCCGTACAGGTGATTTTATTTTTAATATCACCCATTGTAACTTTACCAAACTGGAAATCTTCCTTTTGAGGCCTTTTCAAGGCCATTACAGCGATTAAAGCCACGCCAAGCAAAACCATCCCGCCAATTACAAGTTTCTTGTTTTTTGCAAAATTTATCTTGATCATATCATTTCTTTTTTATCCATAAATGCAGTTTAATCCGGCTGTACTTTTTACTCACCATCACAAAGAATTGCCTGGCAGCGAATCATTATGCCCGTCTCTATACTGCTCACGGAACCCTGAGCCTCATGGACCCGCATTCGCGAGCTGTTCACCTCTGTTTGCCATTGGCTTGCGTTGAACAGTGATACTTGGTGGGATATTTGAGAGGAAGAGACTGACTCTGCCATGTATAACCCTGTAATAGCTTTAACTATATAGCCTTATGAATTTTGTCTTGTTTTTTTAATATGCAGAACTTTTCATTCTGATACAATATTGCTCATGTAGCTTGTTGCCTTGAAAAACGACGTCCAGATACTGCAACTTCTTTTTTAAGAGTCAAATAGCGTTTTTCAAGAAAAAACAGGAGGTCCGGTGCATGAAAACCGGACAGCAAAGCAAAGAGCTGTCCATCGGTATTCTGATGAAAGATGAAGACGATAGAAGTCAACTGCCGGAAATCCGGCTTCAGCACGACACTTTGCCCCAGGGATACCGGAAAAGTAATCGGCAGATACAGATAGTCAAAAGACACCTCCCTCGGGGTGCCCGGAAGAATGAACCGGAATAGTCGTCGTGCCTGAAACGGAGCACAACGCTGTCAAGCCAGTGGCGACTGCACGACTTTCACCACCACGAGCAGGGGGACGGAGCCCGTGCCTGGCAACTGACTTCATGCGCATGTCACGATGCAGAACGGCCGGAGATTCCCGATACTCGGCGTACCGCTCAGCGACAGCAGGAATTATAACGGTATCAGGGTGAGGCTGGGCAATCGGCGGTAATCGGAGGATGTCGCGTCCTGGAGTGAACTGCCCGTTTGCAAGGGCAGACCGGGAACTCCGGCAATGGAATCCGGACTCATGGACTGCGGACGCGTGGCCCATGATGCATTGCCTGGCCCTGCACGTAAACTTTTTCCTGTTCCCGCTCATGCCCGGAAGGTCCCGGAGAAAGCAACAGGAGGATTCCAGTGCCACCGGATGCATAGCGGAGGAAAAACGCTGAAACCGAAAAGATTACTGGCTTGGCTAACTATTTTGCCATGAAGGCGCTGGCTGGGAATGTCGTTCATCTGGAAATGCATGCACCGGCAACACCTTGATGAAGCGACCCTGCCCGAACTGCTGGAGTCTGCCCATGCAGGGCAGACAAATGTCTTTGTTATCTCTCAGTCTGGTATTGTCCCGGAAATACGAGGAGAACCGTAAGGTTGCTCTGAAAGTTCAGGCTGGCTGACGGTAACGGGGCTATGCCGCAGGACCGGGCATTGTCCTGGATCTGTAATTTTTTCACCAACGTCACATTGAATTGCCAATAATCAGTATTACCCCAAAAACTGATAACAGTGCTCCGATTATTTCATATAATGAAATTTTTTCTTTTAACAGAAAAAAAGCAAGTGGCAAAACAAACAGCGGCTCTGTTGCACTAAGCGCACTTGCCACACCTATGTTTACATATTTAATTGAAAACAATGACAACCAAAAGCCTCCGAACATCACAATAAATACAGACATAAACAAAAACGCGAAACTTTTCATATTACTGAAAGGCATCATCCAGTCGCCAATCTTGTTCGTAAACAAGCCAAACAGCAAAACACCCGCAGTTCCTGAGATAACCCTGATAAAAGTAGCACTTATTGTTGTTACATGCTGCAATGAGTCCTTTGCAAGCAGAAGTGACACTGAAAAACAAAGCATTGATAAAGTACCATAAATCACTCCCTTGAGACTGGTCGTCGCATTATCAGGATTTGAATCTGAAAATATTTTTTGCCACAACACAAGCGCCACACCGGTAATCGTGACAAATATGCCGAACCATTCGATTACTGTCGGGATGTCATGTAGAAATATCATCCCTAAAACAGCGGTAAAAATTTGACCCATCATAAAAAATATAACCTGGGTCTTTGGGCCAAGATCCTGTAAAGACAAGAAAAAAAACGTATCACCAAGAGCAATACCAATAAGTCCGCTGACAGCAAGACTGAAAAACACATCTAGTGGCATTGCCGTAATCCCTTCCAGGTAATAAACGGTCCCTAAAAGAAAAAAACCAATAACTCCTTTGGCCAATGTCATACCAAGAGGAGT
>CAIVXW010000482.1 GCA_903910005.1 uncultured Methylococcaceae bacterium | reverse complement strand
CGGAGCCGGGTCTCGCGGGGGGGCGGGGCTTTCAATGCTGAGACCTAGCACCAGCAGGGTCAGGGCCAGCCAGTATACGACCCGCTGGCTCCGGGCTATCCACCAGGCCAGCGGGTGGGTATAGGGTTTGATCTGGGATTCGCCCAGAATGAATGGCGGCGTTTCGATATCGGGATCGCTGTCTTCCGCCGCCGAGATGTTGGTGAATTTATGATGCAGGGTATGTTTTTTATCCCAGAATTCCTTGCTGAGTCCCAGAAAGAAACTCCAGACAAATTCGCCCATGACATCCTTGTAAAACCGGGTATTGGCGGTGGCACCGTGGGCCAGATCGTGACCGATAAACCCCATGCGGAGAATGTAGACCGCATCAATGCTCAGGAACAGGATACACAGGGCCGGGTTGGTTGTCCCGGCGATGGCCACCATCATGGCAACATGCACGATGACATACCAGGCAAAACGCTTCAGGTAGTAGTCGGGTTGCTTTTCATAGCAGGCCAGCGGCTTGAGTAATTCGGTCAGTTCGGCAAACAGGGCCGAACGGTCGGTACGCAGATAGTCTTCTTCAGCAGACGGGGTCATCAGGATGCCTCTTGTCATTGTTATCGGATTGCCGGTTTGGGCCAGCGGCGGCTATGAAACCATATCGGCATGATCCGGGCAATCACCGCACAGATGACCCGGGGCGGTTCAGGCGGTGGATGCAGCGGTCATTCCAGCCCGGTTATCAGCCCATCCCGCGCTTGAAACTTTTGTGGTGTCTGGCATTGTCTTCAATGAATTCGATGATGAGTCCGGCTACATCAATGCCGGTGATGGTCTCAATGCCCTGTAGCCCCGGAGAGGAATTGACTTCCAGCACCAGCGGGCCGCGCTTGCTGCGAACAATATCAACCCCGGCTACGTTGAGTCCCACCGTCTCGGCAGCCTGGATGGCGGTTTCCTGCTCTTCCGGACTCAGTTCCACGGTGGAGCCGACCCCGCCCCGGTGCAGGTTGGAACGAAACTCACCCTCGCGGGCCGTGCGTTTCATGGCGGCAATCACCTTGCCGCCAACCACTAGGCAGCGAATATCACTGCCGCCAGCCTCGCTGACATATTCCTGCACCAGCAGGTTGGCGTCGAGTTTACGGAAGGCGTCAATCACGCTTTCGGCGGCCTGGCCGGTTTCTGCCAGCACCACGCCCTTGCCCTGGGTTCCCTCCAGCAACTTGATGATCAGGGGCGGGCCTCCCACCAGCTTGATCAGTGACTTGATGTCATCCGGACTGTGGGCAAATCCGGTGACAGGTAATCCCAGTCCGGCCCGGGCCAGCAGTTGATGGGAACGAAGTTTGTCGCGGGAACGGCCAATGGCCATGGACTGATTGAGCGGATACACATCCATCATCTCGAACTGGCGCAGCACCGCCAGCCCGTAAAAGGTGATTGAGGCACCGATACGGGGAATGACTGCCCCAAATCCCTTGAGTCGCTGGTCGCCCAGAAAAATGGCAGGTTTGGTAGACGTGATGTCCATGTACACATGCAGGGGATCAATTACCCGGGCATCGTGACCACGGCTGACCGCCGCCTCGACCAGGCGTCTGGTCGAAT
>CAIVXW010000481.1 GCA_903910005.1 uncultured Methylococcaceae bacterium | reverse complement strand
CCCGTTGCGTTTTGCCATTGAGCTTCTGGCCTGGCTGCTCAGTATTGCCTGTTCCTTCATCATGGCCATCACCGTGCCTGACCCGCCGCTGTTGATGCTGTATCCCCTGTGGATATCGGGGTGCGTACTCTACGCCTGGGCCGCCTGGAGTCGTCGCAGTTTCGGCATGCTGGCCAATTATCTGCTGCTGGTTACCTTTGACAGCATGGGTCTGATCCGCATCCTGCACGGATGAAGGGGAGAGGGTTAAGCAAGGGGTGAGGGAGTTTGGGCCTGCCCGAGTCAGGCAGGCCCGCCGTGTCGCAGTTTAGTGATTCGCTGGATTATTCAAAGGGAAATGTCTGGTTGGCCAGCGTTGGCAGGCGTGGCATTTCGATTTTGGGGAATTCACCGGTCAGGGCATTCAGGAAGGCCGTAATGTCGCTGATCTGTTGCTCGGTCAGATCCTTGTTCAGTTGTACCTTGCCCATGACCATCACCGCATCCTGCAGGGTTTTGACCGTGCCGTTGTGGAAATAGGGCGCGGTCAGGGCGACGTTACGCAGGGTCGGCACCTTGAAGGCGTGCCGGTCGGCTTCGTTTCCGGTGACGTCAAAGCGTCCGTTATCCGCCGAGAAATTATACCGGGCTTCCATCACCCCATTCTGATAGAGCGGGAACTTCATGAAGAAACCGGTTCCTTCGGGTAATTGCGGGCCATTGAAGGCGGCTCCGGAATGACACTGGACGCATCCGACTTCGGCAAACGTGTTCATACCGCGTACCTGCTGGTCGGTCAGGGCCGCCTTGTTGCCCTTGACGTATTGATCGTAGGGGCTGTTGGGGGTGATCAGGGTACGTTCGTAGGCTGCAACGGCCTTGGCGAAGTTGTCCACCGTGACGGTGTCTCCGGCACCGAAGGCCGCTGCAAACGCCTCGGTATACCCCGGCATGGCTTTGAGACGGGCAATGACCTCATCCCAGCTTTTCATGCCCATTTCACCCGGGTTGGTTACCGGACCCTTGGCCTGGGCTTCCAGGCTGGGCGCACGTCCATCCCAGAACTGAACCGAGTTGAAGGCCGAGTTCCATACGGTCGGGGCACTGCGGCCACCGACCTGATCGCGCACCCCGATTGAGCCACTGCGGTTGTCATCACCACCGCCCATGACGTTATGGCAGGAATTGCAGGACACCACGCCATTGGCGGAAATGCGGGGTTCGTGATACAGCATTTTGCCCAGTGCCACCTTGGCCGGTGTGGTGGGATTGTCGGCAGGTTCCGGTGCCCGGTCAGGCAGGGTTTGCCACTCGGCGGCAGATACGGCGGATGCGCCGCCAAGCAGCAGGGCTCCGAGCAGTGCGGTTGTTTTAATCATGTTGCGTCTCCTCATGGGCTATGGTTTTTTGGGCTGATGGTCAGGGAGTTTCGCGCTCCGCTGCCGCCATCAGGGCGGCAAGCTTTATAGGAAATCACCGGGATAAATGCAATAGAAACCATTGCACCGGCGTGATGTCTGCGGTCGCAATAACCGGCTATCGGGTTGTCTGGTTCGAATCGACGACCGGTCGGGTTGCGATGCCGATACCGGACGCGAATTCCACGACCCAAAGCCCTTCGACCAGCAGGAACTTGTAAGGCAAAACCAGGGCACCGGCCGCTGCGACCAGACTCATGGTGACAGCCTGCCTGTGGTTTTTTTCCAGTGACCGGTTGAAGCCTTCAGCCAGTTCAAACAATACTTCAAGCTGTTTCAGATTGTCGTCCATCAAAACGATCCGGGCATTATCGCTGGCTACGTTGGTGGCCGAACGGAACGATATGGAGACATCGGCGGTACGCAGTGCCACCGCGTCATTGATGCCGTCTCCGACGAAACCAACCGTGGCACCGTCTGCCTGAAGTTTTTCGATCAGGGCTGCCTTGCCGTCCGGTAATACGTTGGCAAAGTAGCCGTCAACCCCCAGGGTCTCGGCCAGTTTGCGGGTGGGGGATTCCTGATCACCCGACATGATGTAAACCTTGATGCCGATTTTTTTGAACCACTGGATCACTTCCGGCGTTTCGGGACGCAGGGTGGCGTCCATTTCGACGGCACCGGCCAGAACACCGTTGCGGGCCACGTACACCAGCGATTGGCCCTCGCTGCGGCACCGCTCAATGACCGGTTGCAGCGAATCCGGCAGGGTGATCTGTTCCATGCCCATGTAACGCTGACTGCCCACCAGAATCTCGCCGTCTTCCAGTTTGACCCTGAGACCATAACCCACTTCGTAAGCGTTGTCGGTAATGGGCAGGGTTTCAAGCCCCCGTGCCTGGGCCGCTTCCAGTATGGCCAGGGCAATGGGATGGGTCTGACGGTGTTCGGCCGTGGCAGCCAGGGTCAGTACTTCGTCTGCAGAAAATTCGTTACAGGCATGAATGCAAACGATGTGGGGTAGTTCCTGGGTCAGGGTGCCGGTCTTGTCGAATACCAGTACGTCCAGTTTTTTGACGGTCTCCAGGGCTTTGCCTTCCTTGACCAGAATGCCGCGCTGCGACCCTGAATTGAGGGCATTGAGCAGGGCAATCATGCGGAGTGGCACGATACCCACCACGTAGTTGCAGCCCAGTATGGCCATGCCGGCCACGGGCCCCGCCAGCAGCCAGCCCAGTGCGCCTCCGGCCAGCATGGGCCAGAGCGTGTACTCGGTGCTGGCCAGAAAGCTGCCCATGCGATCCGAGTCGTAATTGACCGTATTCTGCAGGATGCTGGCAATCTGGGCAGCCGCAGTGTCGCTGCCTGCTTTCTCGACCCTCACCTTGATTTTGCCACCGATGATGACGCTGGTTGCCAGCACGGTATCGCCTGCGGTTTTTTCAACCGGTTGTGATTCGCCGGTCAGGCGGTGCTGATCAATCTGGGCCTCACCTTCAGTGATGCTGCCATCCACCGGTACCATCTGGCCGCTGCACAATACCAGGATGTCTCCTGTCTTGATGTCGGTAAAGGCAATTTCAACTTCCACCCCGTCGACCTCAATCCAGACCCGGGACGGTTGCTGAGCAAACACGTTGGTCAGACCGGTGCGGGCGGTCATTTGGGTCAGTTGATGGGTTTTGGTGCAGATCACGGCAAACAGGGAGCCCAGAATGCCGGCCAGATAAAACCCGCCCACCCACATGCAGCCAAAATAAAGCCCCAGCATGTGGATGATCTTCAATTTTTTTTCTTCCACTGCCGTGTCGTAGGCTTCCTTGAACCAGGGCCACAGGTTGTAGATGCCGATGGCAACCACTGCCGGCAACAGTGGCAGGCCGGTAGTGGCAGTGAGGCCGTACAGGCTGACACCGGCTATCGCCAGTCCCATGCGCCGGTTGCCCAGTTTTTCCTTGGGGGTCAGTTCGCGGATTGAGTTGCCAGTGAACTCGGACATCTGCTGGTTGCGACTGTGACCGCCCATCAACACGGGGTCAACCTTGTCGCGCACAAAACGCTGATAATCGTCGTCGCTGGTTTGCAGGGTTTCAGTGATCTGGCTTCTGAGGGCCAGCATTTTCTGTCTGACCGGATCCGCCGAGATGGAAACAAGATCCCTGATATCCTCGCGTGGCGGTGCCAACTCGGCCAGTTTGATACGGGTGTGCCGTTTGCGTTTGGTCTCAAAGACCAACGCCGCAGACGCCGCTCCGGCAAGGGCTGCAGTGACCAGAAAAGCCATGGAATCCTCCAGGGAATGGTAGCGTAGCGAGGCAGGGAGTGAGGCGGGGAGACGGCCTTCAGGCCGCTCCCCTGTTTACCTGCTTAGATGGGCAGTTGGCTCACTTCGCTGAAGTTGATGACGTAATCTTCCATGGAATCGCCGTTTTTGCCGAGCAGTCCGGTTTTGAAGCGGATATCCGCCACCAGCTTGGCGTACTCGGTGCGGATGCCCAGAATGGCCAGCAGGGACTCCGTGTACTGGGCTTCGGTTTGCAGCATACCCAGAATGGCGGAGGGATCGGTCAGCGGGGTGCGTTTCCAGGCCGCCAGCGCATCCTTCAATTCCTTGCTGGCCTGTTCCGCCTTGCCGATGGTTTCAATGTAACGTTCAACCAAGCCTACGTTGATGTCGATGGTGGCGTCAATCTGCCGGGTTTTTTCGTACACACCCAGTTCAGCCTGGCGATACTGGGCTTTGGAGCTGTCAAGGGTACCCCGGGCCACCTGGTTGCCGATCGGGTATCTGAATTCCAGTCCGGTCGACCAGTTGGGGTTGTGGACATTGGTGCCGTAGGCATTCCACATGTCATCAAAGCGGTTGCCTTCCTGTAAACCCTGGTAGCCGATGCTGCCGCTCAGATCAAGTTGGGCGTACAGGTCACGCTCAGCCTTTTTGACCAGAAAATCAGCCGCTTGCTGGCGTTGCCGGGCCGCTTCCAGATCCAGCCGGTTTTCCAGGGCAGATTTACGCCATGCAGAGCGCATTTTGTTGAGATCGGCAGTGGTCGGAATGATACCGTCCGGAATTTCCTCAGCCGGCATCCGGATGGTGTTGAACTGTTCCGGCGGAACACCCAGGGTCAAGGCAAAATTGGTTTTGGCAGCTTCCATGAATTGCTTGAAATCGTTCACTGTCCGGTTTCTGTTGACCCTGGCACCTTCGGCGGTAAAGATGACCTGAGCCAGTTGTTCGCGCAGCCGGGCTTCCTTGCGCGGATCGGGATCGGTGACAAATTTATTTACCTCATTGGTGATCCGCATGACCCGGTCACGCGAGGCCTCCCGAATGGCCAGGCTGTCAACGGCCAGACGATAGTCCCAGTAAGCAGCAATGGCTCCATTGGCCAGGGCCGTCAGAAAAAACTTGTAGTCGTTGGTAGCCGCTTCCTCCTGCTTGCGGGCTGCGTTCAGACGGCCTGCAGCCGAGGTGGTGCCCCTGTTCTTGAGTAACGGGATGTTGACGTTAAGGCTAACCTGGGCATTATTCGCATTGGGACGGCTAATGGTACTCAGATTGCGCTGGATGATACGGGTATTCAGAACGCCGACGCTGGCACTCACGCCATTCTGGAACAACTTGCTCATTTCGGCATGAAAGGTTGCCACGTCGGTATTCTGGTAACGAAAGGGGGTGTCGGGGCCAGGGCCGTAGCCAGTGAAAAGGCAGGTTGGCGAAGGAGGGCTACAGTTATTGCCCAGGCTATCCCTGAAGAGCATCTGACTGAAAGGCCCGTTGGCCAGGGCTGCGTAGGGTACTGATGCCAGTGGTGCCGAATTTTGCCCCACGTTGAAACCGGCCGACGGCGTAGGATTGAATACACCTTCATTGATGGTAACCCCCGCTCTGGCCTGATTGACGCCCGCCTGCTGGATGTAGCGGGAGGGTGACAGTTCCAGGGTCATCTTGACGGCTTCCGCCAGACTCATCCCGCCGTCTTCGGCCAATGCGACCGATGTACCCAGCACCCCGCCCAGACTGGCTGTCGTCAGCAATGAGAGGAGGGAACGTTTCATTATGATTCTTGACATGGTAATTCCTGCATTGATTTTGGAAGTAGGATCTGGACTCTTAACTTAACCGGACACGCAATGAGGGCAGGGTTTGCAGGCCTGCAGACACGCTTCACTGACCGTTCAGGAGAGCGGGTGAGGGTAGCCGGATTCATTGAAAAGTTCAATCATTCCACCGGATTTTGCGCCAGCTCGTTGAGTACGGCCTGATCTTGCCCGGTTTCGCCAGACACCGCTCTTTGAACCGGAGCGAACATTGATTGCAGTTATACGTGTTGCCAAGGCTTGTTTCCTGATCATTGCCTCTCAATTGAACACCTCATGGCTAGCGACTACCCCCTATGGACGGGTGTCTGTAAAATCAGGGCAAGATCACTTGACATGCGTACGTTATTGAGTACCATTCGGGCCATTTGGAAGCAGTACACCATGAACACACTGACCGCCAGCGAAGCGCGTGCCAACCTGTACCGGCTCATTGATCAAACGGTTGAGTCGCACGAGCCCGTCATGATCTCGGGAAAGCGCAACAGTGCTGTGCTGCTCTCCGCAGAAGATTGGAGCGCGATTCAGGAAACCTTGTACCTTCTGGCCGTGCCAGGTATGCGCGAGTCCATCAAGGCCGGCATGGCCGAGCCCCTTGAAAACAGTTCAAAAGTGCTTGATTGGTGAGTTGGGAAGTCGTTTATGCCAGGCAAGCATTGAAGGATGCACGGAAGCTTGCTGCACGTGGTCTGAAACAGAAAGCGCAAGAACTGCTTGCGGTACTTGCCCGCGACCCATTTCAAAATCCACCCCCTTTTGAGAAATTGGTCGGTGATCTGGACGGCACCTATTCCCGCCGCATCAATATTCAGCACCGTATCGTCTACCAAATCCTCATTAAAGAAAAAACGGTTCGCGTTCTGCGTATGTGGACCCACTACGAATGAATAGCCGCCTGTAGGGTTAGCCAGCATGCATACCGTCAGCCGGGAAGCTGTACCCGTTCCCGCTGGCAACGTTCTGGCGATTGAGTTCATGTCTCTGCATCTGCTTGCACCGGCCCTGGAACTGACGCACCTTGCCAACGGGTTAGCCCGATTCATTGAAAAGTTCAATCATCCCACCGGATTTTGCGCCAGTGCCGTCAACACGGTCCTGAAGTCGGCAATCAGGGCGGCTACCCTGTCTTCCGGT